>CAZZKI010000018.1:0-11697 GCA_964654785.1 uncultured Solirubrobacteraceae bacterium | reverse complement strand
GTGATCGCCTGTTACCTGCTCTTCATCGCTCGTGGCTTCAAGGCGGCGACGATGGCAAGAGACTCCTTTTCCACTCTTCTTGCTGCGGGCCTTACTTCAGTCTTTGCGCTGCAGGTCTTCGTGATCGTTGGAGGAGTCACCAAGGTGATTCCACTCACCGGAGTAACCCTTCCGTTCATTTCTTACGGCGGATCTTCAATGGTCGCCAACTTCGTCTTGTTGGCCCTGCTTCTGCTCGTCTCTGACCGTGCGAGGCGTCCAGCGTGACTCGCCCGATCGTAAGGCTGTTCGCGCTCTTCACCATCCTCTTTGCAGTGTTGGTCGGGTTCACTGCGAAGTGGTCAGTCGTCGACTCCAAGAAGTTGCGAGACAACCCTCTCAACAAGCGAGTACTGCTTGAGGAGCTGGAAATTGACAGAGGCACGATCTACGCCCAGAACGGAACTGTCTTGGCGAAGTCGGTCAAGGGGAAGGGCAAGACTTGGAAGCGCGACTATCCACTTGGCGACCTGTTCGCACAGGTCGTCGGCTGGTCGTACCCCGCGCGCGGAATACCCGACACTGGGACAGAGCTTTACCGGCGCGACCCGCTCCTCGGAAAATCAAATGCTCTGAGTGCAGCCTTCGGCCAGATTCAGGGCAACAAGAACGTCGGTAACGATCTCAAGACATGGCTTGACCCCGAGGCACAGCGGGTAGCGATGGACAGGCTCAGGCAAGCGGCAGCGGAGGACGGAACTGGCCACGGTGGCGCCGTTGTCGCAATGGACCCAAGGACTGGTGCAGTGAAGGTGATGGCGAGCATCCCGAGTTTCGCGCCGGTGGACCTTCGCGCAGCTCAACAGGCCAAGGGCTCCCCACTTCTGAACAGGGTCACGCAGGGCCAATACCCACCAGGCTCTACCTTCAAGGTCGTCACAGCTGTAGCTGCGATTGACAGCGGCAAGTACACACCTGACTCAGTTGTCGACGGCACGAACGGCCTTGCGTTCTCTGGCGTTCCGCTCAACAATGACGACAAGGGCGACTACCCAAATGTCAACCTCACCGACGCCCTGACCTTCTCCGTCAACACTGCTTGGGCAAATGTTGCGACGAGCTTGGGCCGCGACACGATGACTACTTACATGCGGAGGTTCGGATTTGGGCGAAAGCCCGAACTCGATTATCCAGCCGACCAGATGGTTGCTTCGGGAGCGAAGGTTGACGGCTCAATCGTCCCCGCTACCGACACCAATGTTGACCTTGGCCGTCTTGGAATCGGCCAAGACAAGCTTGCAGTGACCCCAATCCAGATGATGGAAGTTGCGGCAGCAATTGCGAACGGCGGCAAGCTGATGCAGCCACGCATCGGCGACAAGATCCTCGACCCTGACGGCAGGCAGATACGTCGCATCATCCCCGAACAGCAGAGTCGAGTGATGAAGCCCTCAACCGCCGCAGCTCTAAACCAGATGATGCAACGCGTAGTTGGTGAGGGCACAGGTACCGCCGCAGCTCTGGAGGGGATTCAGGTTGCGGGCAAGACCGGCACAGCGCAGATCAATCCAGATCTCAACATCACTCAGCCTTGGTTCATTGCTTTTGCACCCGCGAACAATCCGACGATCGCGATCGCTGTGACGGTGGAACGAAGCCAAGGCGGCTTCGGCGGCACCGTTGCCGCCCCAATCGCCCGCGATGTCTTGGAAGTCTTGTTGCGGAATGCAGGTTCAGCGCCGCAGTCGGTGAATCAGTAGGAGCCATGCCCGAAATCACACCTGGAACTGTTATTGCCAACCGATACACGGTGGGTGATCGCCTTGGCTCTGGTGGGATGGCGGACGTCTACCTTGCGCACGACGCAGAGCTTGGCCGCAATGTGGCCCTAAAGGTCTTGCACCGGCGCTTCTCTGACGATCCCGGCTTTGTTGATCGCTTCCGGCTGGAAGCACAATCGGCAGCAGGGTTGCAGCATCCCAATGTCGTTTCAGTGTTCGACAGGGGCGACTGGGACGGAACCTCGTGGATCGCAATGGAGTACCTGCAAGGAACGACCCTGAAGGAAGTGATTCGGCAATCTGCTCCGCTTGACCCTGCCCGTGCGACGCGCATCGCGCTGCAGGTAAGTCAGGCTGTTGCGTTTGCTCATCGCGCTGGAGTGATCCACAGGGACATCAAGCCCCAGAACGTGATGATTGGGCCTGACGAGCGCGCAACCGTGACCGACTTTGGAATCGCTCGCGCCGGTGCCGCGGGTGTCACAGAGGCTGGCTCAATTCTTGGCACGGCCCACTACATATCTCCGGAGCAAGCCCAAGGCCATGATGCTGGCCCGCAGGCCGATGTCTACTCAATCGGGATCGTGCTCTACGAGATGCTCACCGGCAGAGTGCCGTTTGATGCGGAGAGCCCAGTTGCGATCGCAATGCAGCAGGTAACCGCTGAGGCCACACCTCCCTCCGCCACAGTTCCCGGGATTCCAACTGATCTGGAAGCGCTCACCATGCAGTGCCTCGCCAAGGACCCGGTTTTGCGGCCAGCCGGAGCCGATGAACTTGTAGTCCGGTTGGATGCAATCAGCGAGCGACTTCGTACATCGGCTGACCCAGGGGCAACTGTCGCCTTCGGCGCGACTGCCGCAACGACGGCAATGGCTGCTGGCGCCGGGGCAGCTGTCGCTTCGGCCCACACGCCTCCGCCAGCTCCGCCGGTTACCAATGGCGACTCTCCAACTGATGAGAAGTCGAACCGCAAGTGGTGGATCGCGGGTGGGATAACAGCCGCAGTCGCCCTCGCAGCGGTTGCACTCTTCCTTTTCATTAAGCCTGCGCCGGAGATCACGATGCCGCTTGTCGTAGGTAAGGACGTGCAGACCGCCACGACGATCGTCACGAACGCCGGCTTCACCAACCCACCGGACATTCAGAAGGTTCAGAGCAATGAACCAAAGGGTCGAGTGATCAAGCAGAACCCACTGGCGAACGCGAAGGTTGCAAACGACACCAAGGTGGTCCTCACAGTTTCAGATGGGCCTGGTGACGTGCAGATTCCGACGGTGGCTGACCTAAAGGCTGCGGAGGCCAAAGCAAAGCTTGAGAAACTTGGCTTCAAGATCGTGATCAGCCAGAAGGCAAGCAACGATGTGGCCAAGGGGAATGCGATCGGGACGGACCCGGCAGCTGGCGTGTCGGTTGTCAAAGGCACCGAGATAACGCTCTTTGTCTCGACAGGAGCTGCTCCGCTCAATGTCCCGGATGTGACGCAGCAGGACCTTGCATCAGCACGATCAACCCTCCAAAGCGCGGGCTTCGTTGTCACCACTACTAACAAAGAGACGTGTGATCAAACGCCAGGGACTGTCGTGTCTCAGTCTCCCAGTGGTGGCACCAAGGCTGAGAAGGGGAGCACCGTAAACCTTGTCGTAACTGCAAACGACCAGTGCGTTGAGGTACCAGGTGTGGACGGCCAAACTATTGCTGCGGCGACGGCGACTCTCCAAGGCCTTGGCTTCAAGGTTAAGACGACTGGCTCCGGGCCAAACGCGACCACAACCAACCCAGCAGAGGGCACTAGTGCTCTTAAAGGCTCCACGGTGACCGTTACTCTCGGCTCTTGATGCCGAGCCTTAAAGTCGCAGTCCTTGCAGGTGGCCGCTCCTCAGAGAGGGACGTGTCGATCTCTTCCGGCGAGTCTGTGCTGGCCGGTCTCCTTGAAGGTGGGCATGAAGCCCAGCTCATTCGGGTTGACTCAGATGGGGTCTGGACTCTCGACGGCGCAGAGGTGTCGCTGGTTCCAGGCAGAGGCATTCCAGGATTCGAGGTTGCCTTCCCTGTAATGCACGGCCCGTATGGAGAGGACGGAACCTTGCAAGGCCTCCTTGAGTCTCTGCGCATTCCATTCGTGGGCTCCGGTGTCGCAGCCTCAGCGATCTGCTTGGACAAGATCCTCGCCAAACAGCGAATGGACCAAGAGGGAATTGCTCAAGTTGACTATGTCGGGCTCACAGCGACCGATTGGGCCGACCGCCGAGAGGCGATTCTCGCCGCTTCAAGAACGCTTGGAGCTCCAGTTTGGGTAAAGCCTGCTCGTCTTGGCTCGTCCGTCGGAATCACTCGAGTGGACGACCCGCACAGCGATGCACTGCCTGCCGCAATCGAGACCGCTCTGGCTCACGATCCACGAGTCATAGTGGAGGAGTCATCTTCCGGCCGCGAGATCGAAGTGTCCGTGATCGAAAAGGTTGATGACGCTGGTCGAGCAACGCTGGTCATGTCACCCCCGGGGGAGATCACCTTGCCCGGCGCTGCCGAGGGCGAGTGGTACGACTACGCCCGCAAGTACGAGGCTGGCGGGATGGAGCTGGTTGTACCTGCGCCGATTGACGCAGACCAGTTGGAGCTCCTTAACGAGGCGGTTGGTCGCGCATTCCGAGCAATTGGGTGCGAGGGCTATAGCCGTGTTGACACATTTGTTGACGGCGACAGGGTGCTTATCAACGAAATCAACACCTCACCAGGCTTCACGCAGACAAGTGTGTTCGCGAGCCTGTTTGCCGCTGACGGCCGCTCATACCCCGAGGTTCTCGACGAGCTCCTCGCAACGGCTCTCGCTCGTGCGGAGCGGGAAGCCAAGCACGCCTTCTAGCGGTAGAGAGTTACTTCTTGGATGTCAACCTTCTTCCCGCCCGGGGGAAGAGTTGTAATCCAGAGGAGATACCAGCGGTGGCGCTTGCCATCTGAAGCCACTCTGATCGTGTCCGACCTGCTCACCGATTGTGGGGGACTGAGCCGTGTCCAGCCAGCTGGCGGCCCGGAGGCTGGAGTCCCACCAGCTGGTCCAGCGCCCTGGCCCGAAGGGCTCGGCAACTCTCCATCAGCGGCCCAAATCGAGGCTGTGAAGCCCGGGGTTGTGGTTCTAACGCGAATTGCTTTGGCCGCCGTTCCTGGAGCCGCATCCAAGGCGACTCCAAAGCCACCCTTCTCAAGGCTTCCTGAGTTGTAGGTCTCAGAGGTCCAGACAGTTGTCGGGTCTCGGTCAAGGAGAAGGTGCGACTCATTGTCGTGCTCCTGTGCGTCACCGAATGGGTCGTAAGGGTGCGCAGCGCCGGCGGCCAGCGAGACCTTCTCAAGACCGCTCGGTGTTGGCCCCGAAGCACCAGTACCGCGTTGCAGGCCCTGCCATGCAACGAAGCCAACCGCCACCAAAGCTGCGATCAGAAGGCCGGCCATGAGAGTTCGGCTGCGCTTCTTACGGACTCCGAGAGGGACCTTCGCCTTTGTCTGAGGCGGGAGGGTTTCAAGGACAGTGGTTGCTTCGCCTTGAGTGGAACCTCGGCGTGATGCTTCTAGAGCAAGCGCACTTTCGAGGTCTGCTGTCAGTTCGCGGAAGCTTGCGTATCGGTCTGCGGCATCCTTGGCAGTGCACTTATCCACGATCGCTGCGACTGTTGCCGAGACTTCGGGACGGATTGTTTGCACGTCAGGCATTGGGTCTCGCACATGGCACATGGCAACCGCGACGGGACTATCGGCGGCAAAGGGAACCTTCCCGGTCAACATTTCGAACAGAACGACTCCGAGCGAGTACATGTCGGACTGCGCTCCGACTTGTTCGCCAAGTGCCTGCTCCGGCGAGACGTAATCGGTTGTGCCTATGACGCGCCCGTCAGCGGTGAGCCCGGCCTCGTCGAGTGTTCGAGCGATTCCGAAGTCGGTGACCTTAGCTCTGCCATCGCGGTCAATTAGAACGTTCTGAGGTTTTACATCCCTGTGGACGATCCCGCCATCATTGGCAGCGCTCAAGCCCCGCGAGATTTCGATCGCATAGGCGATCGCCTCCGGAACATCCAAGCGTTCGTTTCGCTGGATTCGCTCCTTGAGGGTTTCGCCGTCTACATACTCAAGAACGATGAATGGGCGGCCTTCGTCTTCACCGGCGTCAATCACGCCGACGAGGTTTGGGTCGCTCAAGTTCGCAACGGACTTGGCCTCGCGGCGAAATCTCTCCAGGTGGTCGGCGTCAGCAGCTGTGGCCCGGTGCATGAGCTTGACTGCCACGGGCCGCTGGAGCTTCTCATCGTTTGCTCGATGCACAGTCGACATTCCTCCAGCACCGACTTGGGCCTCGAGGCGGTACCTCCCGCCAATCAAAGTCCCTTCGAGCGCCGACACTGCCGACTGCGGGTCAGGCGGCCCTGAGGCCGTGCTCGTCGCCGGTGATGCTCAACGAGGGAACGCTGACAATCCCAACCTCCGAGGTGACCTCGCCGATCACTTGTGTGCCGGGATGGTGGGAATTGAGGATTGCCACTGCGGCATCTGCTTGGTCAGCCGGCAAAGTCACCGCGAATCCACACCCCATGTTGAAGACCTCGTACATCTCGTGGGCTGGGACACTGCCGCGTTCGGAGATCAGGTCGTAGATCGGCTGAGGTTGAAGAGGTGAGTCAATGCGGTAGCCAACACCATGGCCGAGGCGGAGGAAGTTGAGAAGCCCACCGCCAGTCAAGTGGAACAGTCCTGAAGGATTGAGCTCCGAACGAAGCAGCTCAAGGGCCCCTCGCACATAGATCTCAGTCGGGACGAGTAGCGCCTCGGTGAGCGATGCTCCGCCCAAGGCGGTTGGTCGCTCGTCAGGGTCTCCGGAGTCAAGGAGGACTCGTCGCGCAAGCGTCAGTCCGTTTGAGTGGACTCCGCTTGACGGAACTCCAACAATTGCGTCTCCTGGCGTGATTTGAGAGCCGTCAACGATCTTGTCAATCGTGACTGTCCCCACAGCCGCAGCGCAGAGGTCAAACCCATCAGGAGACGGGTGGCCTTGGATCAACTCCGGGATCTGGGCAAGCTCGCCGCCCGGGATCTCAACCCCCGCAAGCTCTGCTCCTTTGCGGAGTCCCTCTGCGATGCGCCCGAGCCGATCAGGGTTGGACTCTTCGACAGCGAGGTAGTCAACGAGCGCGATTGGCTCGGCGCCAACACAGACGAGGTCGTTGACGTTCATGGCAACGCAGTCGATACCAACCGTGTCGAGCATGTCGGCCTGTTCGGCAACGACCAACTTGGAGCCGACTCCGTCGGTGCAGATGGCGAGGCCAAGATCATCCGTCAGGCGCAGAACGGCAGCGAAATGCCCGGGCAAGGGCAGAACTCGTGACGGCGAGCCAGTGTTGATCTTGCTCAAGACCGAGATGATTGCCGCGACGCCTGCATCGGCTTCGCGCACATTTACACCTGCGTTGGAGTAGGCCTCACTCATGTATCTGCATCTTCGCTTAGCGAGCGGATACGGAGAATCGCCGCAGCTGCCAAAGCAAGGCGCCAGACAGCCCATGGAACGATGTTGCCGCTTTTCTCCAAGCGAGTTGCGAGCGGCCTGGCTGCCACTGCGGAGGCAAATGCTGCAGCTGCGCCCGCAGCCACGGCGGGAAGGTCGTGGTCCCGACTGCCCTTTGCAACAGCCTCTCCGATTTCCAAAGAGGAGGCCGCAAGAGAGGTAGTCACCAGCCCTGTTCTTGCGAGGCGGGCAGCTTCACCGCTGCCGAAGCCACGCAGCTTGGCTGCGACCGTAGCTGCACCTGAGCGACTGAATCCTGGCCACAGCGCAACCGACTGGGAGATGCCAAGGGCCACACCGTCAGCGACAGTGGCATCAGCGGCCTTTCTGCTGCCACTTGTCTTGGCGGTAGCCAACATGGCTGCCGAACCGGCTACGAGTCCGCCCGCGATGGTTGCCGGGGTGCCGAGCTTCGAACGCACAATCTTGCGAGCCGCCAACCCGACTGCCGCAGTTGGTCCAAGCATTCCCAATCGCAGAGCAGCTCCGCGCAAGCCTTTGGGGCCGGGTGTCCCTTCGACTGGCGGGACAAGCGCAATGGCCAGCGCGGTCCCAGCATGCAGCGCTATCTCAATTGACTTGCGCCGCTCTGACGGAACATCCGCATATGGCATCCCGGTGAGCCATGCGATCAGGGTCACATGCCCAGAGCTGCTGATGGGGAGGAGCTCGGCCGGTCCATGAAGCAGGCCGAGGATGGCCGCATCCCTGACGCCTACAGGTACCTCTTCAGCGGGAGTAGGGCTACCCGGCTGCTGCATCGGAGCCCGGCTCCGAGTTATTGCCCCTGCGGGAGCGGACTACAAGCCAGATCACAACACCAATGATGGCCGCGGCCATGGCGTAGTCAACGTATTCAAGGGAGTGCTTGACGTCATCCCAGTGCTCTCCAGCCTTGACTCCACCCCAAGTCAGGAGGAGGACCCACGGGATGCAGCCGAGTGTCGTGTAGATCGTGAAGCGCCAGAAAGGCATCCTTGCCGCACCGGCAGGAAGTGAGATGAAGGTACGGACGATCGGAAGCATCCGGGAAAAGAAGACTGTCGCTTCACCGTGGTCTCTAAACCACCGGTCAGCGACTTCAAGGTGGTGCTTGCGAATACCAATCTTGGCGCCGTGTGTTTCGAGGATGTCAGCACGACCAATTCGGCCTATCCACCAAGTGATGCAGGAGCCAACAACATTGCCTGCGACACCTGCAAAGACGGCTGCCGCGAACGTGAAGGATGGGTCCGGCTTTGCGGAAGACATCCCTGCGAAAAGCATTGTTGCCTCTGACGGGATTGGGATGCAGGCGCTTTCCAGCAGCATCAGAACGAACACGCCCCACGCTCCGATTGCGTCAATGACGTTGGTCGCGAAATCAATAAGTGGCTGGGTGATGGCGGCGATGACGGGGGTCACGGTTCCTAGAGAGTAGTACGCCAGAGGCAGAAGTCCGTTCGCCGTACCCGGGAATAGCGTTAGGCGGAATGAGCGAACGCATTCCCCTGTTTGACACTTCTACTCCTCTGGAGCCCCTCCGCACTGCAATTGACGAGGCGATTGGGAGCGTTGTTGAGGGCGGACGCTTCATTCTTGGACCCGAGGTGGCCGAGTTTGAGTGTGAGTTTGCCGGTGCGACTGGAACCTCACATGCAGTTGGTGTCGCCAATGGAACCGATGCGCTTGAGCTCGCTCTTAGGGGAGTCGGGGTTGGCCCAGGTGATGAGGTCGTCGTTCCCTCACTGACCTTCTACGCAACTGCAGAGGCCGTACCGCCCACTGGCGCGACTCCCGTCTTTTGTGACATTGACCCAGCAACCGGCTGCATCAACGCGGAGACAGTCAAAGCGGCGCTGACTCCAAAGACGAAGGCAGTCGTTGCAGTTGACCTGTTCGGCAATGTTGCGCCGGTGCCTGAGATTGAGGCGTTGGGGATTCCAGTGGTTGAGGATGCAGCGCAAGCTGCTGGAGCGACACTCAACGGCAAGCCAGCTGGCTCTCTCGGCCAAGCCGCGAGCTTCAGCTTCTTCCCGTCAAAGAACCTCGGCTGCTTTGGTGACGGCGGGGCTGTTGTGACTTCGGACGAGGAGGTCGCAGACATGGTTCGCACGCTTCGCTTCCACGGCTCGAAGGACAAGAAGACCTTTGACTACATCGGCCGCAACAGTCGCCTTGACGAAATCCAAGCTGCGATATTGCGAGTTCTGCTTCCAGCTTTGCCCGCGTGGACCGAAGGTCGGCGAGCCGCAGCGGAGGCCTACAGGGACGCTGGGATCGCAGACTTCGTGACTCCGATCGAGGCAGTCGATGGCGCTGACCCGGCATGGCACCTCTTTGTAATCCGCCACGAGCGGGCAGATGAACTTGGTGCGGCGCTCAATGAGGCTGGTGTCGAGGCGCGCGGCTACTACCGGACTCCGGTCCATCTTCAGCCAGCTATGGCTCAATGGGGCGATGGGGTTGACCTCCCCGGCACGAACGAGCTCGCTCGCACAAATCTCGCGATTCCAATTAGCCCTGTGCTTACGGCAGGGCAGGCGGCCAAGGTTGTCGAAACAATCGAGGATGCCCTTTCCAAGTTGGACTGAGGCCCGCCCGTGAGGGCTTGGGTTGACCTAACCAATAGTCCGCACGTCCTCGTGATGAGGCCGATGATTGAGCTGCTTCGAGCCAAGGGCTGGGAGGTGGAAGTCACGGCTCGCGACTTTGCTCAGACAATTGGCTTGCTGGACCGGTTTGGCATTGAGCACGAGGTGATCGGACACCACCGGGGTGGGAGTAGAGGCTCGAAGGCGATCGGCTTGGCGTCAAGGTCGGCTGAGCTGACTCGGTGGGCGCGCGGCAGGAAGTTTGACCTCGCGCTGGGCCACGGCTCAAACGACATCACTGTCGCCGCTTTCTTCTTGCGAATCCCTTGCAGCACGACATTCGACTACGAATACGCCACGCTCCAGCACCAGATCAACTGCCACTTGGCAAATGCTGTTGTGGTTCCAGCACTGATCCCCAAGGAGCGGATCGAAAGGTATGGGGCCAAGGGCAAGCTCTTCCAGTACGCGGGCTTGAAGGAGGAGTACTACCTCTCATCATTTGAGCCAGATACGTCGGTCCCTGAGAGCCTTGGGATTGATGTGTCCCGCCCATGGGCAGTCGTTCGGACTCCGCCGGCAGTGGCTCTCTACCACCGGGTTGAGAATGACTTGTTCGGCCAGTCCTTGGAGCTTCTTTCAGACCATCAGGCTGTGGTGCTTCCTCGAACTCCTGAGCAGCGTGAACAACTGCAAGCGGTTCCCGGGCTGATAATTCCCGAGCAGGCAGTTGACGCGCAGTCGTTGGTGGCGCTTGCCGACCTTGTGATCTCAGCGGGAGGCACGATGAATCGAGAGGCAGTTGCGTTGGGCACTCCAGTGTTGACGGTTTTTGCCGGGCGACTGGGAGCCGTTGACGAGCACCTGCTGGCCACTGGATTGCTCGGTCGCCTTACAGACCCGCAGCAGGCAATTCCAGTCAGGCGTGAGGGCGCCGATCGCCCCGAACGAGTCCGCCGCGACCCAGAAGATTTCCTGCAGTTACTGATGCGTCCACTGGCCCGGACTGCAAGGCGCGGGTAGGATCATCTCGATGTTCAGCGGGCGGCGAACATTCCCCGTGCACCGGCACGCGGTGCCTCAGATGCTTGTGGACGCAGGCTTACTTGCTGTTGCCTATCTGCTTGCTTTTGACCTTCGTTTCGACAGCGGAACTCCTCTTCGCTACCAGCACCTTTTCCACAAGACCCTTCCTTGGGTGGTGGGGGGAACGCTTCTCGTCTTGGCGCTTAATGGCGTCTATCGCCGTGAGACTCGATTCACCGGCAGGCGGGATTACGAAGCTTTGGTCCGGGGAGTGTTGATTGCAGTTGTGGTGACGATGGGCGCAGTCGTCTTGCTCCACCCGGTGGAGGTAACTGCTGCAAACGGAACCCGGGCCACCGTAGCTATGCCAGCCGGAGTGATGGCGCTGTTCCTGCTGCTGGCGCTCTTCTTCCTGATGGCGGCTCGCGTGCTCGTTCATGTCTTCTTTGAACGCAGGCTCCGGGGAGTCCGCGGCGGTCGCGGCTACCGCGACGTTCTGATCATTGGCGGTGGTGATGGTGGCCGGCTGGTCGTCCGTGAGATGACTCGAAACCCTGACCTGAAACTGCGCCCGATCGGTTTCGTGGACGACGACCCCCGTAAACGCGGTGAGAAGGACGAGTACGGACTTCGAGTTCTCGGCGGCACGGACGAACTTCCACGCATCCTCGATGAGACTGAGCCAGATGAGGTGATGATCGCAATCCCATCTGCTCCAGGCGACCTTCGAGCGAAGGTCGTTTCCTCTTGCCGGCGGCGGGCGATTCCCGTCCGAACCTTGCCG
>CAZZKI010000017.1:0-12018 GCA_964654785.1 uncultured Solirubrobacteraceae bacterium | reverse complement strand
CGGCATGGAGGGGGATATGGACGAGATTGTGGAGCGGGCGCTCATTCGCGGTGCTCTCTGGGATGAGGTCAAGGACAGACTCCATGAAAACGCGTTTGGAATGTCAGGCGGCCAGCAGCAACGCCTCTGCATCGCTCGCGCCCTGGCGACAGATCCTGATGTCCTCTTGATGGACGAGCCTTGCTCCGCGCTGGACCCGATCAGCACCGGCCGGATTGAGGACCTCATGACAGAACTCAAGGAGCGAATCTCAATCGTGATCGTGACTCACAACATGCAGCAGGCTGCCCGCGTGTCTGACAAGACTGCGTTCTTCACGGTCGAGATGGCTGAGGATGAGAAACGCCGCACAGGCGTCGTTGTTGAGTATGCCGATACTGAGGTGATCTTCACCACTCCTCAAGACAGTCGGACTGAGGATTACGTGACAGGTAAGTTCGGGTGATGGAAGCGTCAGACATGACTCCTCACCGGCTCCAATACCAGGAGGAAATCGCTCGGCTTGAGCGCGACACTCTGGAAGGGATCGAGCTTGTCATCGGTGCTCTTGATCGGGCACTTGAAGCTCTGGCGCACCAAGACCTCGAACTTGCAGAGCTGGTTGTCGCTGATGACGACCGAATCGACGGTCGCTATATGCAGATCCATCAGGGCGTCCTCTCGCTTTTCGCCCGGCAGGCACCAGTCGCAACCGATCTCCGACTTCTCGCTGCGCTGCTCCACATCATTCGCAACATGGAGCGCATGGGGGACCAGTGCGTGAACATCTCAAAGCTGATTCCGGTGTCAGGAGATGCGCCTCCAACTGACCCTCAGATCCTCGGCATGCTTGAGGAGATGGGGCTGGCAGTCCGCGAAATCGTCCGCCAAGCGATGAAGGCCTTCCAGACTCGCGACGAGACTATGGCCGCCGACTTGGCGGAGCGTGACCACAAGGTGAATGAACTCAACCGGGCCATCTTCCGTCGAGCTCTTGAGGTCGGCAACGACCTCGAGCTTCGCGAATGGGCGATGACCATGACTTTGGCCGCGCGGTGCCTTGAGCGTGTTGGCGACAACGCAGTTGATGTAGGTGAGCAGATTGCCTTCGTCGTGACTGGTGTATTCCGGGAGTTTGCTGACGCTTCCAACGGCCCCGTCGTCAAGCCTGAATAATCAGGTCGTATGGCCAAGCGCGCTGCCAAGGACAAAGAACTTCTGACCCTGCTCGAAAGGGCAGGTCAAAACGCTGCGGGGGCTGGCGCCTTGGTTGACCGCTTGCTGGGAGTAATTCCCGAGGTTCAAGCTCTGACGGATGAGGTTCGCGAGGCAGAGCAGGAGGGAGACCGCATTACCCACGCGATTCTTCGCAAGCTGGACACTGCCACCAAGCCCTACTCAGACGTGAGCGAAATCCATTCCCTCGCATCGAAGGTGGACGACATCGTTGACCACATGGAGGACGCAGCCGACATGATCGGCCGCTACGGGATCGAGGCCCCAATGACTCAAGCCAGCGAACTCGGCGGAGTACTTGCTGAGGCTGCAGCTGAAGTCGCCGGAGCGCTCAAGGACCTCCGCAAGGGCAACGACATCACCTCCCGAATCGTTGAGATTCACCGACTTGAAAATGAGGGAGACAGGGTCAGCCGGGAAGGCCTTGGTGCTCTGTTCGCAGGCGGGATTGACCCGATGGTTGTTATTCGGTGGAAGGACGTATATGAGTCGCTCGAGAAGGCAGTTGATGCCTGTGAAGGTGTCGCTCACGCTCTTGAAACCCTCACTCTTCGACGGCACAGTGGCTAATCTCGTGAAAAACTCGCAATTTGCTTGTAAACGAGTTGTTAACGAAGTACCCTCAACTGACTCAATTCGCTTCAGCACGGTTTAGCATTCCGCCCAAGATGAACTCCATCAAATCACCGGAGCTCCCCCGCCCGGACGCAACTGAGAATTGGACCGCCGGCTCGTCACCGCTTCGCATCGCGCTGGTGGACCGTGACACCGGCTTTGCAACTGTCGTCAAGCGTCGCGCAGAGTCACTCGGATGGCAGCAGCGTGACCTAACTCAGGTACCAGCAGTCGACGCACTTGTCTCGATGCGCCTTCACGCGATCGTGATTGACCCGACGCTTCTCGGCCCTCAGTGGGCCGAAACGATCGAGTACCTTCGGGGCAACCTTCCTGAGCTGGCAATCATCATCTCGACGGGGCCGAGCTCGGTTGGTCAGCGTGTTCGCGGCCTTCGGGCTGGGGCGGATGACTGGCTCACAAAGCCGTGCCATCCCGAAGAACTGATTGCTCGAATTGAGTCTGTGATGCGTCGGCGCAAGCCAGCCCCAAGTCTTACTCGTGAGCCAATCATCGCTGGAGACCTCCAAATTCGGGCAGACCAGTTCCAAGCCTTCTGCGAAGGCCGAAGCCTTGACCTCACCCGGCGCGAGTTCGAGCTTCTCCACCTGCTTGCCGACAACCCTGGCTCGGTGCTTGAGCGTGAGGAGATATACCAGCGCGTATGGGGTTACCAGATGGCCCACGGCGACCGCTCGGTTGACGTCTTCATTAGGAAGCTTCGCCAAAAGATCAAGTCCTTCTCACCCGGATGGGAGTACATCCACACCCACTTTGGAGTCGGTTACAGGTTCGCGCCTGAGCCACCTGTCGCTGAGAAGCCAGCCAAGGCCGCCAAGTCGGCAGCCAAAGCCACCCGCCGCAAGTCAACCCCAGCGGCGTAGTGAACTCTCACGTAGGGCGAATCGCGGTCATCCTGATCGCAGCTGTTGCTGTCTGGAAGCTTCCCGCAGGCGGTACCGCAGCTGCGGTCGTGTGGGAGGCGCTAGGAGCAATCATGCTCGCCGCGATCGCTTGGACGGCTTGGCGCTTTGGCCGCGACCACTGGCTTGATTTCGACCGCCTTGGCGACACGGGCCGACTGGTGCTCTACGGCTCGCTTGGACTGTTTGCAGTTGCGATGGCTGGGCGCGCCGTGCTGTGGTCAACCGCAGCAGGTTCACTTCTTTGGATCCTGATGATCGCCGCCGTGGTGCTTGGAGGCATCCGGTCCTGGCAGCTGTGGAAAGAGCTGTAGGAGCTTCATCTTAGATTTGTTACGAACCCGGGCTGACTTGTAGGCAGCCCAGCGTGAGCCTTGAACTGTGTTTGAGCGTTCAAGGATCAGATCCCAAGATTCAGGGCAGGCAAGCGTTGAGCTGCTCGCAGCAATCCCGTTGGTGGTGTTACTCGGTTTGGCTGTTTGGCAGTCGGCCCTTGCAGGACTGACTGCGGAACGGGCCGCGCGGGCAGCACGAGTAACGTCACGCGCTGTTGCGGTCGGGGAACAGCCGCGTCAGGCGATCAGAAAGGTTCTGCCGCAGCGTCTCGCTAGAGATGCTCGCATCAAGTTGAGCGGCAACAAGGTCACCATCAGCCTCGCGGTTCCTAGCGTTCTGCCGTCGGTCCACCTCGGCTCGGTCACTGCCTCCGCTTCGTTCCCGGTGCAGCAATGAGACACCTGGGGGCCTTCGCCGGCGAAGACGGTCAAGCAACTGTCGAGACTCTCGCGATGCTGCCCCTCGTCGCTGCGGCTGCGATTGGGCTTTGTGGAGGTGGGCTGTGGCTGCGGGAGTCGCATCTATCTGAGGCAGCTGTGGCCAGCAGGGCAGTCGAGTGGATTGAGGCCGGTGATGCGGACTCACGGAAGGAGCTTGCCGGGGGCGCCTCAAGTGGAGTGCGGCTGCGGGCAGTGGGCGGCCAATTTGAAGCACGCTCGCACAGGTCGGGGGGATCGCTTATGGGGGTCTCGATCGCCCCGGAGGCAGAGCTCAAGTGGGTGCGGGAGGGGCGATGAGGCGGTTACTTGTCGTGGCAGCAGAGGAACTCTCGCTCCACGCCGCAGCGTCGGTTGCTCTGCGCACCAAACCGACTGGTCCCGTCGGACTCGTAATACTTCCCGGACGCACGGAGACGCTGAGTCCCGACGAGCCGGCGTCAGGAATCAACGGGGGTGGGGGCGCTCGGCTCCCTCTGCCCACCCCGGGTGCGGTGCGGTTGGCGGCACAGCTTCGTAGGGCCGGTCACGCTGCCACTGCTCGCTGGCGGCTAGTCATTTGCAGCCCTGATGAGCCCGAAAAGGTTGATGATGCGCTCGCGATTATTGAGGCTGCTTGCGGTTCGGTGACTGCTCTCCCTACGGGCGTCTACGGTCATCCCTCGGAGGCCTCAGTCATCGGATGTGACCTTGCGGTCGGGGTGGTCCCGGCCGACGCGCCTCCTGAACTGCTGAGTGAGGCCGAAGTCGCCTTGCTGGAGTTGGGTAGAGCGTCGGCAGTCGTTCAACTCGGGCCACTGGGGCTTGGAGGCGCCCTACCGTTGGCTGGGATCTGTCCGCCTCCTGAATGGGTTGCCGCACTTGACGATGTGAGCGGCAGGCTCACTGGTGGCGATGGTGAATGAGAGTGGGCAAGCAGTTCCAGCGATGCTGGCAATGATCGTCGCTGCATCCGCTACCGCGACTGTTGGCTTTGGCGTGGCTGCCTACGGGATCGCACAAGATCGCACCCGCGCAATCGCCGACATCGCAGCGCTTTCGGCAGCACGAGCTATGTGGGCAGGTTCAAGCCGCTCGGCGGCCGAGGGAGTTGCGATCCGAACAGCTCGGCTAAATCAGGCTGCTGAGGCTCGAGTTGTGGCCCCGCGATTGTCTGACCCTGCGGGCTCAATTCGAGTTCGGGTTGAGCGCCAGTTTCGAATCGGTGGGGGCGACGGCAGGTTCTCGATTCCCATCCAGACAGAGAGCGTTGCCGAAGTCGTCGGCATCTTGGGTGGAGGGCTGGCTCCAGGGCCAGGCGACTACCCCGGGCCGTTCGCTTGGCGGCAGGGTAAGCCGATGCGGCCCGACACTGCACTTGCGTTTGACCGGATGTCTGGTGCGGCTGCCGCGGCAGGCGTTCGGCTTGAGGTCAACAGCGGGTGGAGGTCATCAACTGAGCAAGCTGCCCTCTTTGCCGCTCATCCGGACCCTAAATGGGTTGCGCCGCCCGGTCAGTCCCTTCACAGACTTGGCACTGAGTTGGACATCGGTCCCCCGGCGGCATATGGGTGGTTGGCTGCAAACGCTGGAAAGTTCGGCTTCATTAAGCGTTATGCGTGGGAGCCATGGCACTTCGGTTATGTACGAAGCCCAGGGAGCACGTCAGTGGGATTTGGGCGAACGACTCGGAAAGGCGGATTAGGTGGGTCCCTCCAGCGATGGGTGCCCAACCGCTACCGCGCAGTGATTCTGGAGGTATCGAAGCGGCGAGGAATATCAGCTGCGCTGCTGGCAGCTCAGATACGCGCGGAGAGTGACTTCCAATCCGGGTCTGTCTCAAGCGCAGGCGCCCAAGGCATTAGCCAGTTGATGCCCGACGAGGCTGCCCGGTTCCATGTAGACCCGTTCAACCCGGCCGAGGCGATCGATGTTCAGGCCCGGCTCATGAGGGAACACCTTGCCCGCTTCGCCGCAGTGCCTTTGGCTCTAGCCGCCTACAACGCAGGGCCGAACGCTGTGGCCCGCTGCGGCTGCATCCCTCCGTACCCCGAAACGCAGGCCTATGTGAGGAAGATCCTTGCCTGGCTCCAACAGGACGGCGGGCGAGTAGTTCGGCTTGTGGCTTAATCTCAGGCGGCAGCCAGCTCGACTGGAATGCCGTTGAGTACAGCGTTGCCGCTGACGGCGTCAACTTCAGACTCATCGGTGAGGATGTTGCTGTTGATCCCAGCATGGGCATTGGCAACCTCTGTGGTCGTGCCGTCCAGGCCGTGACCCCAACCGTGCGGCAGGCTGACTACCCCGGGGAGGATGTCCTCGGTCACTTCGACAGGGGCTACCAGCTCACCAGCCTTTGAGGTGACCTTGATCTGGCCACCTTCCTCGATTCCCAGAGCGCCCGCGTCAACAGGGTTGATCTGAAGTGTGCAGCGGTCAGGGCCCTTTACGAGCGGCAGCACATTGTGCATCCACGAGTTATTGGATCGAAGGTGACGACGGCCGATCAGAACGAAGCCGTTGTCAATTCGCTCAAGTGCGGCGAGGATTCGGGGAACATCAGCCATGAACTGCGGTGGTGCAACTTCCACCATTCCGCTGGGTGTCTTCAGGAATTCAGGCAGGCGCGGCTTCAAAGCACCGAGGTCAACTCCGTGCTCCTCCACGATGAGCCGGTCGAGGCTGAGTCCATCGGGGTTCTTGCCGAAGCCATCGCCGTGCGGGCCGCAGCGCAGGAGGATGTCGAGCAGCCGTTCGGGGCCGCGGCGATCGGACACCTCGGCTACAACCTCCTCTGGTGTCATGCCTGCCGCTGCCGAGTTGTGACGGGCCAGCTCTCGCTTGGCAACCTCAAGTGCCACGAAGTCGTCAAGGCCAGAGATTTCGGAGTCAGCAGGCTGGCCGGCGAAGATCATCGCCAGTTTCAACATCGTCTCCCACTCGTCGAGCATTCCTTCAGGAAGGTCAACCAGGGCCGGCGAGTAGTTCGCAATATTGCGAATGGACAGTTGGTAGAAAGCGAGGTCGTAGTGCGACTTAGCCAGCGGTGAAGGTGAGGGGAAGATCACATCCGCATAGCGAGTCGTCTCGTTCAGATACGGGTCAATGCTGATCATGAAGTCCAAGCTCTCAAAGGCTTTTGCTAGACGGTCAGCATTGGGTGCGCTCAAGATTGGGTTGCCGCCCGAGGTGAGCATCACCTTGATCTGGCCTTCGCCGGGAGTGTCAATCTCTTCAGCCAAGGCTGCAGTCGGGAGCTCGCCCATTGATTCTTCGAGCCCACGGACGCGAGTGCTCCAGCGTCCAGTGGCAATGCCACGGCCACGGCCTGGCTCGCCGCCAATACCACCAGCAGCAGGGTCGGGGAACATCACGCCGCCTTCGCGGTCGAGGTTGCCAGTGACGATGTTCAACACGTCAATCAGCCATTGGGCAGCGGTTCCGAACTCCTGGGTGCAGGTTCCGATCCGTCCGTAAACACAAGCTCTATCGGCGTTGCCTAGGTCGCGCGCAAGGGTTCTGATCTCCTCAGCTGTGACTCCACACTTCGGCGCCACAGTCTCAGGAGCAAAGTGTTCGGCCTCCGCACAGACTTCATCAAGGCCGTTAAGCAGTTCGGCCTTAGCGCCAAGCTTCTCGATGCCCTTTGTGACGAAGCCTTCGTTAACGAGGACGTTGAGGATCGCGAACAGCAGGAATATGTCCGTACCGGGGCGCACAGGCAGGTGAAGGTCCGCCTCCTTGGCAGTGCGGGTTTTGGCTGGGTCAATCACGACCACTCGGCCACCGCGGTCGCGAATTGCTCTGATTCGCCCTCGGAAGTCGGGGGAAGTCATCATGCTGCCGTTAGAGGCGAGGGGGTTGGCGCCCATGATCACCATCAGGTCAGTTCGGTCAATGTCGGGAATGGCTACGCCGAGGCTTGACCCGTACATATGGCCGCTTGCAACCTGCTTGGGGAGTTGGTCAAGGCTGCTGGCGCTGAAGCGAGTCTTGGTCCCGACAGCTTTGATCAGAACGCTGTTGTAGAGGAGGGCGGAGAGGTTGTGCGCGTTCGGATTGCCGAAGTAACTACCGATCACATCTCTGTTGCCAGCAAGGTATGGAGCAACACCTTCAGCCACCTTCGCGAAGGCCTCATCCCAAGTTGCAGGCCGATGCTCGCCGTTCTCCTTGATCATCGGTTGCGTAAGTCGGTCCGGGTCGGAGTGAAGGACTCCGATTGAGGCTCCCTTCGGGCAGATGAAGCCCTTCGAGAAGACATCGTCCTCGTCGCCACGCACCTTGACGACCTCGTCGCCGCGCATGGTGATCGCCAATCCGCATGTGGCTTCGCAGAGCGGGCAGGTACGAAATACGGTGCGCTCGGGTCCTTCAGTAACGGCCATGGTCGGGAGCCTACCTGCTGGCCGTATCCTCGAAGGGCACGATGGCTGAGTCACTAAGCAGGGAAGAACGAATTCGCGAGCAAAGGCTTGCGCTCCCCGACGCCACTGGCGTCTACCTGTTCCGCAATGCGGAGGGGAAAGTCATCTATGTCGGCAAGGCCAACTCGATCAAGTCGCGAGTGTCATCACATTTCAATGCGCCAGCCGGCCGTCGCCAGATGGAGATGATCTCCCTAGTCGAGGAGATTGACTGCGTTGCGGTGACAACTGAGGCTGAGGCACTCCTCACTGAACAGGCCTTCATTCGCAGGCACAAGCCCCGCTACAACATTCTGCTTCGGGACGACAAGTCTTATCCGTTCATCGGAGTGTCGCTCGATGAGGACTTTCCCCGCGTCTACCTGACGAGGGAGAAGCGCAAGCGGAGTCGTCTCTACTTCGGCCCTTACGCCAGCAGCCGCGCTGCTCGCCGAACGGTCGAGATGCTCAACCGCGTTTTTCAGTTCCGGTCTTGCGATGGGCCTACCCCGGGCAGGAGGAGCGGATCGCCATGTCTGGACTTTCACATTGAACGCTGCACCGGCCCCTGTATCGGAGAGATCAGCAAGGACGACTACCGCGCTCGGGTAGATGAGGCGATCGCTTTTCTTTCAGGGAGGCATGAGGAACTTCAGGAGAAGCTCCAAGCAGACATGGAGCTTGCCTCGGCTGAGCAGCGCTACGAAGACGCGGCCCGCGCGAGGAACGGTCTGCGCGCCGCAAGATCGGTGCTCGAAAAACAGCGAGTGGCTGGAATTGCAGCCGGAACTCTGGACGCCGTCGCTGTGGCAGTTGGGGAGAAGGACGCCAATGCTCAAGTCCTTCAAGTCAGAGACGGATTCCTTACAGACAGACTGAGCTTCTACCTCGACTCCCCAGGCGGTGACATCGCTGAGGTCGCCGAAGCGTTTCTGATGCAGCACTACGAGGGCGTGGCAGCAGTACCGCCACTGGTCGTCGTGCAAGGGGCTCTCGTTGAGTCAGGTGCGGCGACTGCAATCGCCGATGTCCTCTCCGAAAGGCGTGGCTCCCGAGTGGAAGTGGGCACTGGTGAGCGCGGGGATCGCCGCCAGCTAATCGAGATGGCAGAGCGGAACGCCGCCTTGGCCCTCGGCCAAGAGCGCCTGCGCGCAGAGCGAAACCGCCTTCAGCGAGCAGCCGCACTGGATGGGCTCGCTGAGGTCCTTGAACTTGATGCACCACCCCTGCGAATCGAGTGTTACGACATCTCACACCTGATGGGCACTGAGACAGTTGCTTCGATGGTCGTGTTTGAGGGCGCCGTGCCTCAGAAGAAGGACTACCGCTCATTCAACATTCACGGGATTGAGGCTGGCTCCCCTGACGACTTTGCCTCAATGGCGCAAGTCCTTGAGCGGCGCCTCGCCCGCTGGGAGAAGGAGAGTGACCTGTCGCCGCATGACCGTCAGCGAGACTCGAGCTTTGCAGCGCTTCCCAATTTGATCGTGATTGATGGAGGTCCGGGGCAGCTGTCAGCTGGCCTGAAGGTGCTGGACAGGTTCAGGCAGGAGGGAGTGGCGGTGATCTCGCTCGCCAAGCGGATCGAGGAGGTCTTCATGCCCGGGCGCAAGGCTCCTTTGCTGTTGGGCCATGACACGGCTGAACTTCAGTTGCTCCAGCGGGTGCGCGATGAAGCTCACCGGTTCGCGATCACGCACCATCGCAACAGGCGCAGCAAAGCGATGACGGACTCCGCGCTTGACGCGTTGCCAGGGGTGGGGCCGACGCGCAGACGGCAGCTGTTGGACCACTTTGGCAGCGCGGACGCAGTCTTCAAGGCCACACGCGACGAGATGGAGTCAGTTCCCGGGTTGCCGGGCAAGCTGGCGAGGGAGCTCCACGCCCACATCAACCGAACCTACGGCTGAACTTGAGACTGCAAATTGCGTGGCTGACATAGGCGTCCGCCACACTTGACCTGTGAGCGATCAGCCAACAGGGGAATCTCTTCCAGAGAGCACCGGTTCAGAGGGCCTGACCGACTTCGTGGTCATCACCGGATACTCCGGCGCCGGCAAGTCCACGGCGATTGCCGAGTTTGAGGACGACGGTTACTTCTGTGTCGACAACATTCCGCCAGAGATGATCAATTCTTTGGCGACTCTCTTCAACTTGGAAGGGTCAAAGGTTGAGCGGGCCGCTGTTGTCTGTGATGTGAGGAGCCGTGATTGGTTCAGTGGCTTTGCCAAAGCGATTGACGATGTCCGTGATGCTGGGCTGCCAGTTCGAGTCCTCTTCTTCGAGGCCGATGAGGATGCCCTGATCACAAGGTTTAAGGAGACCCGCCGCCGCCATCCGCTGGCTGGCTCCGGGTCGGTGCCAGAAGGGGTTGCTGCGGAGGCGACGCTGCTTGGGCCATTGCGCGAGAGAGCTGATGTCGTGATTGACACGACAGGACTTAAAGCCGCAGCTCTCCGTCGCCGCATCAGTGAAGAGGTCGTCGGTGCGGGCAGCGACCGCATGGCTGTGACCTTTGAGAGCTTTGGCTTCAAGAACGGTGCGCCACGTGATGCCGACCTGATGCTTGATGTTCGCTTCCTGCCGAACCCGCACTACGACCCTGACCTGCGGCCACTGACCGGCATGAACCAGCCGGTTGTCGATTACATTGACGCCGATGGGGACCTGACAGCGTTCCTTGAAGTTCTCAACCCACTGCTGGACCACATGCTTCCCCGCTATCTCGCGGAAGGCAAGAATCACCTTGTTGTCGCTGTCGGATGTACTGGTGGCCATCACCGGTCAGTCGCAATCGTTGAAGCTCTTGCCAAGCGATACGCCGACACTGAGGGACTGCTGGTTGACGCGCACCATCGCGACGCTGACCGACCCCACTAGCTGGGACTGCAGAAACCCCGTATTTGCGGGGTAACGCTATGGGGGAAGGGCGGCCAATACTGGCGCATTGGTAGGCTCCGGACCGCTAAAGACAGACAGCCCGTCCCCCTACTGGAAGGATCCAGAAGAGAATGTCCGTACGTGTCGCAATCAATGGTTTTGGCCGCATCGGCCGCAATGTTTTCCGCGCAGCTCACAACTCAGGAGCTGACATCGAATGGGTCGGCTTCAACGACCTGACTGACGCAAACACCCTCGCGCACCTCCTCAAGTACGACTCAATCATGGGCCCATTCCCGGGCACCGTTGAGGTCAACGGCGCAGGCAACCTTGTCGTTGATGGCAAGGAGATCAAGCTTTTCGCAGAGCGCGACCCCGGCGCCCTTCCGTGGGGTGATGTTGGCGCTGACGTAGTAATCGAGTCAACCGGTTTCTTCACTGACCGCGAGAGCGCCTCCAAGCACCTATCAGCTGGTGCGAAGAAGGTTGTAATCAGTGCTCCAGCCAGTGACCCTGACGTGACTGTCGTTCTCGGTGTCAACTTTGACGCTTACGACAAGGAGAACCACCAGATCATCTCCAACGCGTCGTGCACGACCAACTGCCTTGCTCCAGTAGCGAAGGTCCTCCAGGACACAGTTGGCATCAAGCACGGACTGATGACGACGATCCACGCTTACACGGCTGACCAGCGCCTCCAGGACATGCCTCACTCCGACCTCCGCCGCGCCCGCGCAGCTGCGATCAACCTGATCCCAGCTTCAACAGGTGCAGCCAAGGCGATCGGCGAGGTACTGCCAGAGCTCAACGGCAAGCTGCACGGCTTTGCGGTTCGCGCACCAGTACCCACGGGGTCAGTCGTTGACCTCACCATTGAGGCCGAGCGTGAGACGAGCATTGAGGAAATCAACGCAGCTCTTAAGGCTGCAGCTGAAGGCTCAATGAGCAGCGTCTTCCAGTACACAGAAGACCCAATCGTGTCGTCCGACATCGTTGGCTCTCCTTACTCATCAATCCTTGACGCACAGCTCACAGCTGTGATGAACGGGACGATGGTCAAGGTTGTCTCCTGGTACGACAACGAGTCCGGCTACTCAAACCGAGTGGTTGACCTCGTCCAGCAGGTCCTCTAGGACCTGCCGGACGGCCTTCGGGCAGCGACCGAAATATGGACGGAGTTAGAAGCCTTGAGGGCGTTGATCTGGCGGGCAAGCGAGTGCTTGTCAG
>CAZZKI010000016.1:0-12337 GCA_964654785.1 uncultured Solirubrobacteraceae bacterium | reverse complement strand
CCAGTGAATGGACCTCGCTGCCATGGTTTCGGCGTCATGTAGTTGTAGATGGTGCAGGAGGACGAGGTGGCTATGCCTCCGTCACAGCTGCCGCTGGCAGCTGAGAAGGGATTGGCTCCGGGTGTTGCCGACACGGTGGTCACGCCAAGCACTCGGAGTGGGTTTGTGACCCAGCTTGGCGTTGTGTTTGAGACCGTCACTGCAGCAGGGCTGCTTGAACCACCGGCTTGGACAGGGCCAAAGTCAATCGTTGAGCCACCCGGGGTTGTGACATTTGCAGTCATCAGAGAACCAAAGTCACTCTGGTTAATCCCCGAGACATCGCCGAAGGCGTCATCGCCCCAGCAGCGGATAGTCCCGTTGACTGCGACGCTGCATGTGTGCGGCCATGAAACGGATTTGCCTGCGCTGACGCTCGCCGCGGGTAGAAGGTCAGATGGTGGGGTCTGCGGATGGTTAGGCGGCTCTCCCCAGCAACGTACGCGCCCCTGAGAAGTGGTTATGCAGAGGTGGAATGCCCCAGCGGAGATCTGGCTTGCATCAGCTGTGGCCGGATCCGCCAAGTCAGCCGGCGGGGCGATTGGGGCAGCAACCGAGTCGCGGACAGCACTGCGACCGCCCCAGCAGACAACGGTGTGGTCGCTCTTTAGAGCGCAGGAGAAGTCGTAGCCAGCTGCGATCTGGGTCACACCACTAAGGCCAGCTGGGACGCTCCTTTGCCCATAGATATTCCCGCCCCAGCAGCGAACCGTCTGGTCTACGCGAAGTGCGCAGGAGTGGAAGCCTCCTGCTGCGACATCCGTGACCTTGCCGCTTGCGTCAATAGTGGTCCCGGCTGAATTGAGGACATTTCCGGAGCCGTCAACAGACTTGCCAATGTCCGCTGGGAAGGCACTCGTCTGGAGGAACTCGTTCGACCCCCAGCAGCGGACAACCCCACTTGCGTCGGCCGACCTCGCCTTCACTGCGCAATTGTGATTCCAGCCTGCAGAGATGCGGATAACGCTGGCCAGATCCCCCGGCACGGTGGCTTGCCCCCTGCTGTTGTCTCCGAAACAGGTGGCCTTTACTTGGGCCCTACTGTCTCCGGGGGCGCCGGTGATGAAACACGAGTGGTTCAGCCCGACGCTCACCGCCCTGACATAACCCAGAGTGGGTAACACCGTCGACTGCCGGGAGCTGTCGTTCCCCCAACAGCTTCCCCCAGCGCTCGCCTTGATGGCGCAGGTGTGCGTGTCCCCGGCCGCGACTGTCGGGAACGCTTTGGCGGTGGTTCCTGCCGAAGCTGTTGCGGTCCCTAATGCAAACGCGGACGCTGCGACGGACGCGGCGAAGACCAACTTTGAAGGAGTTCTAAGGGCCAGCTGCATTGTTTAAGGATAGACCTGCCACCGTGGGTCAGCGCCGGCTGACAGCCTGCCTCAGGAGTGGTTCGTCACGGGTTCGGCTTGGGTCAGGCAGCCAGAGCGCCCTGGGTAATACACAACCTGCCAGCCGCTCGCCGTGCTCAGAACCTTGCGGTTGCGAGCATCTGCAGGCGGAGCCGTAGCAAGCACCCAACTTCCTCCGACAAAGTCAACAGCCACGCTGGGTGAGTGGGGTTTTGTTGTGGCGTCCTGAAGGGGCACTCCAAGCCGGCGAGAGATGTCCCATGAGATCGCGGAGAAGTTAGAGACGGTGAATGGGAAACAGGGCTTGAGCACTTTGACGCCGCCTGCCGCGTTGATCGCAGCAACTGCACCGTCGGTCGAAGCTGCGATGTCTTGCGACCTCTTTATGGAGTTCTTTGTCCCGGGAATCGCCGAATAAAGGCTCCAGCCGACTAGTCCGACAACCAGCGCGCTTCCGATCCAGCGCATCCGTCCTTCCGGGAACAGGTCGCGAAGGTACTCAGCGCCATATCCGGCGACGCCGCAGGCTAGGACGCCAGCTGCTGCGAAGTACCTCAAGACCGGTGTGTAACCGGTTGCGCTGATTGGCGGGTGCAGAGCCCAAAGGAGAGCAATCTCGACCACCAACAAGGCAGACCCTGCCGACAGCACGAGGATCAGCTTGCGCCGCGTCAGCCAAGCTCCAACCACGCCGATTGGAATAAGAATCCACGCCTTCGGCGGAAGTACGCCCAAGGAGTTATCGAGAATGGTGCGCCAGCTTGAGTTATGGAGCGAGTGGCCGTGGGCCATGGTGAATGGGCTGTCAGCACTGATCGAAAAGACCTTTGGCCCGACAACCCAGAAGAGTGCAAGTGCGAAGAAGGCCATGATTACCTCGGGAAGAACTCGCCTCTCTCCTTCACGCCACTGCCATGCGGCATAGAGGACTAGCAGCGGCCATACCTCAGGTCGTGACAGGCCAGCGAGAGTCAGGAGGACGACTGTCCAAGGGCGCCGCCTACTTAGTTGAGTCAGGCCAGCGGTCAGGACAAGCGCCAGGGCGAGAGTTTCGGATTCTCCAGCCACTCCGACATTGAGCCAAGGGCGGATGGTGAAGGGAAGGACCGCTGCGACGACTCCGGCCATGACTCCCGCTTCCTTACGAACGAGAAGGTAGAGACAACCGCTCGCCCAGAGGATCGAAAAGCGGACGATCCAAAGCCACGACATTGCAGCGAAGCCTTTCCCGGGTAGGCCAAGCGGCAGGGTTATTAGGACAGGCAATGGCTTCCAAGCAGGCCCGTGCGCGTAGTCAATGCCTTGTCCATCAAGTAGGGCTTTGGACCAGGTAAGCCAAGCGTTCGGGTCTGGTGCCGTGACTGCCGAGAGGAAGAAAAGGCTCACGGTCGCCAGTACGGCGCAACCGATTGCAATCCACAGCATTTGCCGGCCTGACGCGCCGCGGGTCGCGCTAGCCCAGCTCATTGGCCTCACAGCCTGGGTAGAGGACTACAGCCCAATCGGGCGGTTCGAAGCCGATGACTTCTGGCTTGATTCCCATGGGGTTGATTGCCGGCCCGTTCTTGTAGCTCTTGAGATTGGTAGGGCGGAGCACAACCGCGGGCGCGGTCTTGAAGTTCGTTACATCTCGCAGAGGCAGGCCGAGCATCCGTCCAAGGATGACTGACCAAGAGCCATTGGTCGCCAATGGCAAGCAGCCCTCAAAGCGAGCGACTCCTCCGGCACGGTCAAAGGCTGCGACTGCACGAGTCGCCGACTGACCCTCGCTCAGCCGCCGCTGAACGTTGTCACGGTCGAGGGGAGTTGCCGACCAGATGAGACCACCAACCAGAGCCGTGATGAGGCCGCCAACAAGCAACTTAGCCCACTTCAAGCGTGCGAGGCCGAGGAGGGTCCCTGCTCCAGCGCCGCCGATTGCGCAGAGCCCGATGATTCCAGGCATCACATAACGATCAAGGCCGGAGAAGTCAAACCAGCTCATCACCTCAACCTCGGCCGCAAGCCCCAGCGAGACGGCAGCCACAAGCGCGAGCATCCGATCACGGCGCTGCCAAACACCAAACCCACCAATGGCAACCAAGAGCCATGCCCGAAGCGGAAGCAGGGTGAAGTACCCCTCGGCTGAGTTGCCTACGAGCAGACGAGTGGAGGCTCGACTGGCAGCCTGTCCCCAGCCTCCACCAGCCAGAGCGGGAAGAAGCGACCAGCCAATAAAGAGTGCCGCCGCTGCGCAAAGGAGCGCGGTGTAGGCGGAGCGCCGGTCAGATCGCCACCTCCAGCCAATCAGGATGAGGAGCAATGGCCAAAGCTCCGGCCGCAATAGGCCAGCAGCTATCAGGAAGCCGATCGCGAGGCGGAAACGGCGCGCCTGAGCAATCAGCGCGGCCCCGAGCGCTAGTGCCGTGGCGACCGGCTCTGAGTCGCCCATCAGCGCGTAGGCAAACCACGCAGGCAGGGCCAGAGGCAGTGTTCCGGCGATTACCGCGGCAAGCTTGCCAAAGCTTCTAAGCGCGAGCGTCCCTAGGAGGACGCTGCACATCAACCAGCTGAAACGAACAAGCCAAAGCCAAAACAGGTTGGAAAGCGCTGGCGAGATTCGCGCAAAGGGAAGGGACACGACGACCGGGAAAGGCTTCCACGATGGAACCCCGCCAGTGAAGTCAAGCTGGTTGCCGAGAGAAAGTTGCCTCGCCCAGATCAGCCAGTTGTTTGTGTCACGCGACGTAGCTTCGCCAACCCAGAGGAGAGAGGCAGCAGCCGTAATTCCCGCGGCGACCGCGAGAAAAAACAACATTCGCTGCCCGCTGAACTGCCGGGGCAGTGTGTTGCTCACCGACCTGCGCCCTCTCTAAGTTCTGACCTGCGCACCTTGCCGGTTGTCGTCTTCGGAAGCGATTCGACGAAGTCGACAATCCTCGGGTACTTGTAGGGGGCAGTTACCGACTTGACGTGCTCCTGAATCTCAACGGCGAGGTCAGCTGAACTGCTGAAGCCGTCCTTGAGGACGACGACTGCCTTCACGACAGACCCACGTTTCTCGTCGGGGGCAGCCACCGCGGCGCATTCTGCAACAGCAGGGTGGCTGGCCACTGCCGACTCAACCTCAAAGGGTCCGATTCTGTAACCGGCGCTGCTGATGATGTCGTCATTACGCCCTTCGAAGTAGAGGAAACCATCTTCCTCGCGCACGAGGTCTCCTGTGTGCCACGGGCCTTCGGCAGGGGCATCTACCCCGTCGAGTGTCCTCACGAAAAGAGTTGGGATGGTCGCTGAGTCCAAGACGAGTTCCCCGTCCTCAACCCAAGCCTTGATTCCTGGAAGTGGCCTGCCCATTGAGCCAGCAGGGCAAGCATCTCCAGGGCGGACTGCGGTGATGTGGCCCGTCTCGGTCTGGCCGTAACCGTCACGGATCCTCACCCCAGTTGCAGCTTCGAATTTCTCGATGACGGTCGGGTCCAGAGCTTCCCCTGCGGCGACCATGGACTTGAGGTCCGGAAGATGAGGAATCTCGGCGGTGGCAGCCATCACTCGGTATTCGGTCGGGGCTTGGCAGAGTGCCGCGACCTTCTCGCGCCGAATGAGGTCAAACCGTTCAACTGCGTCGAAGCGAGCATCGTGGATCATCGCTGCTGCTCCGCAGAGCCAAGGTGCGAGGAAGACATTCCTTGAGGACTTGGACCAACCAGGGGCTGATGTGCACCAAGCGAGGCTTCCTTGAGGAGCTGCAAACCACTCGCGAGCTTGAAGGTGTTGCCCTTCAAGCCACCTAACCCCGTGAACAATCCCGACTGGCTCTGAAGTTGTCCCTGAAGTGAAGATGACGACAGCAGGGTCCGTTGGCGCCAAGTCGGCGGCGGGGGCAGGCTCGTGTGCAAATACCCCCGCAGGCGCGCTCGGGACCATGTGGTCAGCTGAAAGCTCAAGGACCTCAATTTGGGTCAGAGCCTCGCGAGCTGCGACAGCGGTGCTGGGTTCGCAAACAACGATCTTGGGCTTTGCGGCCTTGGCTCGGAGAGCAATGTCATGCGGGCGGAGGGAAGAGTGGCAAGGCAATGCCACCGCGCCAATGCGCCATGTTCCCAGCATCGCCAAAACCCACTCTGGGCGGCTGCCAAGCAGCATCATCACCGTGTCTCCGGGATTAACTCCCTTTTGGGCCAGCCAGCCCCCGAAGGCTGCTGAGTATTCGGCAATTTCACCGAATGACCATTCCGAGCGCTCTCCTTCGTAATTAAGTGAAAGAAGCGCGAGCCGCTCGGGGTCCGCCTTATCCAAAATCGCCGCAGTTGGGTTCACAAGGCGTGAGAATAAGGGCAGATCACGGTAGGCTCTTGACTTAGAACCTGTAATTCCTATCCCGGGAGCTCATTCAGATGGCAATCGCCCCTCTTCTCACAGACAAGACCGACGAGCAAGCAATGATGATCGACATGGTCCGTCAGTTCGTTGACGACCAGATCCTGCCCAATGCGGAGCACTTCGATCACGCAGATGAGTACCCGCAAGAGATCGTTGATCAGATGAAGGAACTCGGTCTTTTCGGGGTCACCATCCCTGAGGAGTACGGCGGAATGGGCCTTGACCTCACCACCTACACGATGATCGTGGAAGAGCTTGCCCGCGGTTGGATCAGCATCTCGGGAATCATCAACACCCACTTCATCGGCGTTTACCTGCTTATGAACTTCGGCACCGAAGAGCAGAAGGCCAAGTACCTGCCTCAGATGGCAACTGGTGACATTCGCGCTTCCTTCTCCCTGTCTGAGCCGGAGGCTGGTTCAGACGTTCAGGCAATCAAGACGACTGCCGCCAAGGTTGAGGACGGCATGTGGGAGATCAACGGTGCCAAGATGTGGGTCACCAACGGCCTGATGAGCAGCCTCTGCTTCGTTCTCGTTAAGACCGACCCTTCAGCAGATCCTTCCTTCAAGGGCATGACTTGCTTCATTGCTGAGAAGGAGTCAGGGGTTCACGAGAACACTGGAGACCTCAAGGGCTTCAATGTTCCCCCAACCATCAAGAAGATGGGCTACAAGGGCGTCGAGTCAACCGAGCTCGTGTTTGACGGCTACCGCTGCCCAGCGGAGAACATCCTCGGCGGCGAGGAGGCTGGCGTAGGCCAAGGCTTCATCCAGATGATGGACGCGCTCGAGGTTGGTCGTGTGAACGTCGCAGCCCGTGGCGTTGGTATCGCTCAGCGCGCGCTCGAGCTCGCGCTTCGCTACAGCCAAGAGCGCAAGACGTTCGGCAAGCCGATCTCGCAGCACCAGGCAATCCAGTTCAAGCTTGCCGACATGGCGACTCAGGTTGACGCAGCTCGTCTCATGACTCTCCGCGCAGCTCGCATGAAGGACAACGGCGAGCGCTCTGACCTTGAGGCAGGAATGGCCAAGTTGTTCGCCTCAGAGGCAGGCCACTTCTGCGTAGAAGAGTGCTTCCGCATTCACGGTGGCTACGGCTACTCAAAGGAATACGAAGTCGAGCGTCTCTACCGTGACGTTCCGCTTCTTCTGATCGGCGAGGGCACTTCTGAGATCCAGCGCATGGTCATCGGCAAGAAGCTGCTGCAGCGCCACAAGATCTGAGTCTCAACGACGACAAAGACGTTTACGTCCCGGGCGGGCGCTGGCTGATTGGCCAGCGCGGCCCGGTGAACGTTGCGAGCGCGATCTACGGGCTCATCCTTGCCGCATCAGTCATAACTGCCGCGGATTCTGAGACTGGCGACAGTGCTGGTGGTGTCGCAGCGTTCACCCTTGTCACCCTGATTGTCTTCTGGGTCGCTCATTCCTACTCAGAGATCCTCGGAGCATGGTCAGCCAGCGGGATCACACCCAAAGGATCACTAATTTGGTCCGCATTGGGTCGAGAGTGGCCGATGGTGGTTGCACCGATCCTTCCTCTCGCCATGTTGGCTATCGGCGGATTCGGGTTTGTCTCAGATCAGACAGCGATTGACTTGGCGAGCGGCCTTTGTGTTGCCGAGCTTGGCGTGACCTCCTACTTTGCGGCGCGCAGGGGTGGAGCTGGTCTCTTGCTGGCGCTGATCGCGACAGTCGCCTCTGCATTATTCGGCGTCTCGATCATCCTGCTGAAGCTGCTTCTTCACTAAGAGGCAGTTGCTGGATAGGATCACCCCATGTCCAGCGATGCACCAGAGCTGATCCGCAAGGCGATTGAGAACTTCCTTGAAGAAGTTCCCGCGCTGAAGCCGCTACCCGTTGTCGTTGACCTTGAGCTAAAAGGCCGCGGTGATATTCAGGCCTTCCAGATTGACATGCCCGACATGAAGATCACCAAGGGCGTGCCTGATCATGCTCGCGTCCGCTTAGAGGTTCCCCGCGCTGATTTCAACAACCTTGCAACCAAGGGGACAGTTGAGGACTGGATCCACGCTTTCGAGGTTGGCACTGCCAAAGCAAGCGGTGACTCGTCAATGCTCAAGTTGATAGCTCAAGTCACTGAAAAGCAGGTCGGGCGAAACCGCCTCAGTAAGGGCCGCCCAAAGTCCTGATTGGCCTGAGTTGATGTCCACGGGGATGCGAATGCCGGCCGAGTGGGACCCGCACGAGCGCACTCTCGTCGCATGGCCGTGCAGAGAGGAGTCGTGGCGCGGGATTGGAATGGATTCCGCGAGGGACTGTCACGCAAGAGTGATTGACGCGATCAGTCAGTTCGAGCCGGTCACGCTTGTCTGTGATCTCGGCGACGCGGAGTCAGCCCGCCGCGCCTGTCCTGAGGCAAATATTGAAGTTCTCGAGTTGCCGATAGACGATTCGTGGATCCGCGACAACGGCCCTCTCGTAGTGAAAGATGAGTCAGGAGGCAGGGCAGGAGTTGACTTCGACTTCAACTCGTGGGGCGGGAAATTCCAGCCGTGGGACCGTGACGCCGCCGTTTCCGCAGCGATTCTCGAACATTTGGGGATCGAGAGGATTCCGGTGGACTGGGTGCTTGAGGGCGGTTCGATCGCAGTTGATGGAAGTGGCCTGCTCGTTACGACCGAACAGTGCAACCTCAACACAAATCGCAATCCCTCCCCGAGCAGGGAGGTGGTGGAAGAGCTGTTCCACGATCACCTCGGAGTTGACCGAACAATCTGGCTTGACAGAGGGCTCGCCGAAGACGCAGACACTGATGGCCACGTGGACAACATCTGCGCTTTTCACGCGCCTGGGCACGCCCTCATCCAGACGGTGCCCTCAGGGGATCCCAACCAAGGTCCAATGTCCCACAATCGCTCAATTCTTGAAGAGGCTGGATTGGCAGTCACTACGATCGACCTGCTTCCCCGCGCGACGCGTCCTGGTAGCGAAGATCCGATCGTGATCCCATACACCAACTTCTACGTCTGCAATGGGGCAGTGATAGTGCCGGTTGCCGGTCTTGACCCTCACATGGACGATGATGCAGTTGGGTTGATTGGCTCGCTCTTCCCCACTAGAGAAGTCGTAGGAGTGGAGGCACTCACGCTCGCTTTTGGAGGTGGTGGAATCCACTGCATAACTCAGCAGGTGCCCGCATGAGCGGGATCCGCGTTATCGAAGCCGGCGCTCCCCTGACGTCGCCGGCGCGGGTTGAAGACGGTGGCCGCGGGATAGTCAAGGTCGGAGCTGTTCAGCAGAGGTGGCATGACAACCCTGACGACCATAAGGCTGCACTCGCGGAGGGCATTGCTGCGGCAGCCGCTGCAGGAGCAGAGATCGTGTTTCTGCAGGAGCTGACCCTGTCTAAATATTTTGCCGTCGCAAAACCTGGTCAAGTTGCAGGGGGTGATCCTCAGCCAGAAGACCTCCTGACTGGGCCAACGTTTGGATTCGCCGCAGCGATGGCCTCTGAGCATGGGATTCCTGTCCACGCATCGCTGTTTGAGCAATCACCGGAAGCGGTTGAACGGGGCCCAGGCAGTGGTTACAACACTTCGATTCTCGTCTCCCCTCAAGGTGACCTGATTCAGCGAACTCGAAAACTTCACATTCCGGCGTCAGAGGGCTACCGGGAGGACCTGTGGTTTACGCCGGCGCCTGCATCAGAGGAGGAAGGTGGTGGCTTTCCGGTCATAGACCTCGAGTTGGGCGGCAACGCTTCTTTGAGGCTGGGGATGCCTACCTGTTGGGACCAGTGGTTTCCTGAGCTGTCGCGGGCCTACTCACTCGCCGGCGCGGATGTTCTCGTCTACCCGACGGCAATTGGATCTGAGTTGGACCATCCCGACTTTGACACCGAGCCGCTTTGGGAGACCACGATTCGAGCAAACGGAATTAGCTCTGGGCTATTCATGGTTGCTGTGAACCGCTTCGGGTCAGAGGGGGAACTGAACTTCTATGGGAGCAGCTTCATCAGCGATCCGTATGGAAGGGTGCTTTGCAAAGCACCACGGGACGAAGCAGCAGTACTGACAGCCGAGCTTGAACTTGACCAGCGCAAGGACTGGCTCGACCTCTTTCCGTTCCTTACGACCCGCAGGCCTGACGCCTACGGGCCGCTAGGTAACTGATCAGTCCTCTTCCTCGCCCTCAGCGTCCAGACCCTTGAACGGAATCGCCTTGCCAGCCCGGAGAGCCTTGAGTGCGATCGCGTTGCGCTGCAGCTCGGCCTGCGAGCTATTAGGCCCTGGTGCTGGAACAGGACGCGAGTTGCCAAAGATGCTCCGCCAGATCATCTGGTCAAAGAGCGGCTGCGGGACTGCGTCTAGATCGCCATAAGGGATCTTGGCTCCAAGATTGCCAGCCATCCGTGATTGCGCAGCTGTGAAGACTGTCCTAGTCGAGTACTTCGGAGTAATCGCCTTGTAGGCAGTTGTGTCTGGCTTGTCAGTTGTGCGGATGAAGGCGTCGTACATCGGCTGCGCGAATGCGTCCTGGAGTGTCAGGGGCTGCAGTCCGAGGAGGATCATCACGCTGCGGAGCATCGAGTCTTGGTCGTAGCGGGTATGAACTACCGCCGCCTTCTTTGCCCACGGAGAGATCACAAGACCAATCTGGCGGTGTCCATCAACATGGTCTTGGCCGGCTTGCGAGTCGTCCTCAACAGAGAAGATCGCTGACTGCTTCCAAACGCTTGACTTGCTGATCGCTTGGACGATCTGACCTACACCGAGGTCATTGTCGGCAACCATAGCCTGCGGGGTCGGGTCGCCAACGCTGTGACCACCAGTGTGGTCGTTGGGAAGCCAGATGACCGTCAGGGATGGGAGCGTCTTGGCCTTGATCTGAGCCTGGAACCAGTCGTTCCAGAGGTCAAAGCGCGAGTGGTAGTACTTCTGCCCGAAAGCTGTCAGCTTGAGGCCATTGGCGGATGAGTCCGAGTTGCAGTACCTCGAGTTCATCAGGTTCGGGCTAGTCACTGTCTTGTCTGTAGCCGGGTTCACGGAGCAGCCCATGTTCATTGGGTATTCGGTGTGCTCAAGTGCCTTGGTAGCAGCGTAGGTTGAGCGGCCATCGTCACCGCGGCTACCTGCGTAAACCTCGCCAAAGTTGGCGGCTGAGACGTTCTGCCGCACTGCTTGGTCAAGCAGCGAGACCTTTGGCGCAAAGACTGGCGGCAGGATGAAGTCAACATCGCCGTAGCCACGGTCTGAGTACGAGTACTGGAAGCGGCGCTGGGCAGTGTCAATCGCCGTGCCTTGAGTTACCCAGAGGTGGCCGTCAACTGAAACTTCGCTGTTGGAGTAGAAGTGGTCAAGGAGCGGGAACCTTCGTGTCAGAGCGTGGACATTTGGCGTGATGCCGCCAGCTACTCCAGGGAAGCCGTTGTCACCAAAGGTGGTGAGGCTTGAGTCTCCATCTCCACGCTTGTCGTCGCCGAGGACTTGGTCGTATGTCCTGTTCTCTCGGATGATGTAGAAGACGTGCTTGATCGGCCCGCCGGACTTAAGCGCAGTGTTGGGCGGCGCAGTCGTGAAGTTGCTTGGGTGGACGGCTGCATCAGCTTGGGCCGTGTAGGTAGCCAGCTGAGATGAAGACGGTGTGCTGAGGACGCCCACACGTCCTGTGAGCATGTCTGGGATGTAGTTGACAACTGGCTTCGGACTCCCGTTGGGGCCTGTGCCGTAGCCCTTGCCTGCAGTCCAGGCGATTTGACTTCCGTCCGGGGTCACAGAGACCGCTGTCGGATAGGCGGCAGTTGGGATGCGGCCGATCAGACTCGGGGTTGCGCCTGCGACGTCGAGGACAGCGATTGCGTCTTCGCCTGAGTTAGCCACGTAGAGCTTGTTGTTTCGAAGCGCAAGGCCGACAGGTTGCGTGCCCCAAGCTGGGCTGCGCCCAACGCCGGTCCAAGTAACTGTCAGGTCGGAGAGATTAACCTTTGCGATGAGGTCGCGGTTTGCCACTGCGACATAGGCGTAGTTGCCGTCGGGTGTGACTGCGATGGCGCCAGGGTGTGAATACTTGTCTCCTGTTCCGTCACCAGTCTTTGGACCACCGACACCAGTCTTGACCCAACTTCCAGTCGAAGCGTTGATCACGTCAAGGGTGCCTTGAACCTCGTCTGTGGCGAGCACCTTGCTGCTGTCAGTCGTGAAGGCCACATTGCGAGTGAGGCCGCCAAGGTCGAGCCCGACCGACTTGGCTGGTGCTCCGCCTCCGGAAATGTCGAGGATCACGATCTTTGCCGCAGGAACAGTTCCGCTTGAGCACGTGGCAGCACCGCTGAGGCATACATTGCCCTTGAGCAGGGCGACAGCGAGCTTGTTCCCATCTGGTGAGACTGCGAGGCCGTTAGGCATTGATTGGCCGCCCCCCGGGTTCGCAGGAAGGGCGATTGGGTCGCCCTCCGTGGCAGCGCCATTGGACGCAATCGAGAAGACGTGAATCACATCGCCCCCAACTCCCTTGACAGTGCTCGCCGGAGTCGTGCTGCCCTTGCTGAGGCCGGATACATACGCCTTCGTACCGTCAGGTGAGAATGCAACATTGCCAGTGGATCCAGGCAGCGGTAGG
>CAZZKI010000015.1:0-12651 GCA_964654785.1 uncultured Solirubrobacteraceae bacterium | reverse complement strand
CTCGCTGACCCTGAAGATCCGCGGCCGCTTGAGTTGATCGCAGTTGATGAGCCAAGCCTCAGCGTCACGCTCGGTATCAACACGTCGCCTCTGGCTGGCAAGGACAAGGACGGCACAAAGCTAACCGCCCGCCAGATCCTTCAGCGCCTTGACCAAGAGCTCGTCGGCAATGTCTCCCTCCGTGTGCTCCCGACAGACCGCCCAGATGCTTGGGAGGTGCAGGGGCGTGGTGAGCTAGCTCTAGCGATTCTTGTTGAGCAGTTGCGCCGCGAAGGCTACGAGCTGACAGTCGGACAGCCACGCGTGGTTACGCGCGAGATTGACGGCAAGCGGCATGAGCCAGTCGAGGCTATGACTGTTGACGTGCCAGAGGAATTCGTTGGTGCCGTCACTCAGCTTCTCGCTACCCGCAAGGGCTTGATGGGGGAGATGTCCAACCACGGAACCGGCTGGGTCCGCATGGAATACCTAGTGCCAGCACGTGGCTTGATCGGGTTCCGAACAGAGTTCCTGACTGAGACTCGCGGGACTGGAATCGCCAACAGCGTCTTTAACGGTTGGGAGCCATGGTTTGGCGAGATCCGCACCCGCCAGTCAGGTTCGCTGGTTTCAGACAGAAGCGGACAGGTCACCGCGCACGCCTGCTTTGCGATGCAGGATCGCGGGATTCTCTTCGTTGAGCCGGGCGAAGAGGTTTATGAGGGAATGATCGTTGGCGAGAACGCCAGGTCAGATGATCTGGACGTCAACGCAGTTCGCGAGAAGAAGCTGACCAACATGCGCTCATCCACCAGTGACGAGCTGGTTCGCCTCGTGCCTAAGAAAAGCTTGAGCCTCGACCAAGCCTTCGAATTCCTGCGAGCAGATGAGTGCGTGGAGGTAACCCCTAACTTCGTTCGGCTCCGCAAGACGGTGCTCGACCAAGTCGGTCGCGCAAAGGAAGCTCGCAAAGCAGCCAGGGGAGAGTCCCCGGCTTAAGGGTGATGCCTCGGACTTAACCGAGGCGGATGCTGTAGCCGCGAGTCTTGGCGTTGTAAGTCGCGGTTGCGTAACCCGACATGTATACCCGTGTGGCTCGATAGTGCTGAGAGCCTTCGCCGCGACGGGCGAGCACCTCGGCTGCTGACGCCATGCGCTTCTCTCGCGCGCCCTTGATGATCCACCACTGGCAACTGAAGGTGTTCCTTCTTCCAGAGCAGTCGGTCTCAATCGAACGACCTGAGGCCTGCTTCTTGTAGGAGGCAGCAACGACACCGTAGAGTGCATCCGCTGCAGCTTCAGGCTCATTGTCGGCAGCTCTGGCGATCGCACCATTCGCGAGGGCTGGAACGGCAAGAGCAGAGGCCATAATTCCAGTTAGAACGAGCTTGGTTGCGCTGGATTTACGACTCTTACAATTCATCTTGAAGAGAAATGTACTGGCGCGTTCCCCAATAGGCCCTCCCCGAACGGTAAAGATTTGGCAAAGCCCTGCGAATAGGGGATGCTCCACGAACCTCGCTTTGACTTTGAAAGGATGCATATATGCCGATCAGCACTGTCAAAGCAACCGATTTCGAGGAGTTACTCGTGCTGATGCGCGGGTATTGCGATTTCTATGAGGTGGCTCCGTCAGACGAGAAGCTGCTGAAGCTGATGGGTGTGCTGCTTGAGTCGCCGTCGGAGGGCACTCAGGTGCTGGCCCGCGACGGTGCTGGCGAGGCTGTCGGCTTCGCAACTGTTTATTGGACATGGCAAACCCTGACTGCCAGCCGCGTCGGGGTGATGAACGATCTATTCGTTCAGGAAAAGGCGAGAGGCCAGGGTTGGGCAGACGCTCTGATTGACGCCTGTGGCGGCCTCTGCAGAGACCGCGGGATAACGACTCTTGTTTGGCAGACGGCCCTGAACAATGGGCGGGCCCAGGCTGTCTACTCGCGTGTTGGGGGGAAGTCGGAACGCTGGCTGGATTGGTCACTCGATGTGAGAAACCCAATGGGCGCTCAGGTGCCTGGCGACTGAACTGCCAAGGACCAGGTGCCCTTGCCGCCAAGTCTCGTGACAACAAGGTCAACGCGACTGGTGCCGCAAGCCTTCACTGAGGCATTGACAGACCTGGATCCCGAGGCGGTGAGCAAGCTGCCGTCCGCCGAGTAGGCGGCAAGCTTGACCATCAGCCCGCCCTTCGCCGACACAGTTGCGGAAACAGTGCCGTCAAGGTTCACTGGGACAGCTACCGTTGCCGACTGAGCGCCAGTGGTAGTCAGGGACCCGGATGCGCTCGACTTGACTTGGCCTGTCCAAGGCTTCAAGGCATCCTTGCCGGCGGCGACCAAGTTGGCGGATGTTGGTGCCCAGCGGGAATTGATGATCTCCCAAGGGTCAAGTCGGTCACCGTTGACTCCAGATGCATAAACCCGGTAGGTCTCAGCCCAGATCTCTGCAGGGTTGTCCTCGTAGTGGGTGCCCTCGTCGCCCGGGTACATCAAGCCTGACTTCTGGAACTCGCAAACCCTGGCTGAGGTTGCCCAATACTTCGGGCCCCAAGTGAGTGCGTCCCAAGGTGTGTTCAGCCGCCATGTCGCGATGTGGTGTGCGTACTCATGCGCTGCGATCTGGGTGATGCTCGCTCCGTCAGGAGGGATCTCTGAGGTGAGGTAGATGATCCCGTAGTTCGGGTCGTAGCAAGAGTCGGCCCATTGCCCGCACACATACGACAAGCGGAGCTGGTTGAGCGGAGCAAGATAGACCTTGAGTTTGGCGAGCTCAGAACCGTGGGGTAGCCCCGCGAAGAAGTTCGCCCACTGCTGGTTCACGGCGGCGCTGCGGGCAAGGCGAGTTGACGTGTAAATCGCGACTTTGTTCGTCACATTTCCGACCTTGACGGTGTAGGTACCGCCCCAGCCTGAGATTGCAGCCGCGGCGCGTGCGCGAACCTTGGTTGGGTCAGGGTGCCCCGGGAGGATCCTTTCCTTGATGCGCTCGGCGGATCCTCTTGCCGCCAGTGCGCTCTGCGCTGGTGTCAGGGCGGTTGGCGGAGCAGCGGTCGCCGGGGCGGCTGCGGCGGCCAAGACGAGAGCTGCGGCGACTGTTGCCGGAGCGGTTCTAGCTCTCATTCCATGGCCCATGCGGGAAGCTTAAGCGCGCTGATCACAAACCAACCCCATTCGCGGGTAAAGACTTGGTCAAGTCGCGTGGTGTCGAGATGCTGCAACCTCAGCCATATGCCCATTAAGAAGGCCAAGGGAGACAGCGACATTGGGATCATGGTCCTCTGGCAAATCATCAAGAGGGAACCAGCCGATTGAACTGATTTCGACGCCGTTGGCAGCAACGTCCATCGGGCTGATGGTCGCTGAGAAGACAGACACCACATCAAGCCTTCTCTTGGAGCGAGATGGGTGGGTCCCGAGTGACTGCAAGTCAGGTGGGCTGACTCTCAACTCTTCTGCACACTCACGCAGCGCCCCTTCCGAAGGGCTCTCGTGGGAGCGGACGCCTCCACCAGGGAACGTCCAGTGCCTTCGGCCGTAGGTGTGACGAACCATCAGGACTCGGCCTGAGCTGTCGCAGAGGATCAACTTCACTCCGCGTCCGTGAGAGCGCCTCACTCGCCTGTCAAGGTTGATGAGCATGCTCGCCAGGCGGTATCCAAGCCGCTGCAGCCGCACAGCGAGGTCGGCTCGGTCAGGCGGAAGAAGGAGGGCTTCCTGAGTCGTCGGTGCCATTGATTCCGAGCCTACCGGCGCTACCAAGGCCGTGCCAGATTCTCTTCAGGCTAGGCAGTCCTGATCATTAGAGGCACATGGTCCGAGGGCTTCTCGCCCTTGCGATAGTCGCGAACAATTTCGCAGGCTTCCAACTTCTCGCGAATGCCATCGCTGACCAGAAAGTGGTCAATCCTCATTCCAAATCCGCGGTGGAAGGAGCCGCCGCGGTAATCCCACCAAGTGAACTGCTCAGAGTTTGTGCCATGAAGCGAATCGTGAGCGTCAACTAGGCCTCCAGCTTCCGCCATGGACGCCAATGCGGCCCGCTCTGCCGGGGTTATGTGCGTCGAGCCTTCCAGCGCTTTGGTGTCCCAAACGTCTGAGTCGCGGGGGGCAACATTCATGTCACCGCCGACAATGGTTGGGGTCTCATCGCGGATCGCAGCAAGGCGTTCTCCGGCCCGGGCGAAGAACTCAAGCTTCTGGTCGTAGTGGATCGAGTCCACCTCGCGACCATTGGGTGCGTAGACGCTGATGATGCGGGACCCATTTACTTCTGCTTCGATCCAGCGGGCCTCCTCTGGATTCGGTTCTCCGGGGAGAGCGGTTTCCAGAAGCTCCAGGTCGGCATCAAGTGGTGCCAGCACCGCCACGCCACACCAGCGGCCGCCGCTGTAGTCAACAGCCTTGTAGCCGGCTGCCTCAATCGCCTCGTGAGGAAATTGCTCAGGTGAGCACTTCGTCTCTTGGAGGAGCAGAGCGTCGGGGTGCACGTCGGCGAGGAACTCCTCGACCCGGGGGAGCCTCGCTCTCAAAGAATTAACATTCCAAGTGACGCAGATCACGAAACTTCAGGCTACTGTTCCTGTTCTAAGAGCACCATGCCGTCAATCGCATCCTTACTAGTTACCCTCGCTGTCGCCCCCACAGGTGTGTGGAGCGGCTCGTCGTCACTGGCTCCTGAAGTGTCAATGACACTGCAGGGAGGAAAGATTGTCGAAGCAACGGCGTGGACGAATGTGTTCTCCTGCGAACTCGGGGGCAACATTGGCCCAGCATCCGTAACGGTTCGCCCCTCAGCGCGAATTGGCGCTGGCGGACGCGTTGCATTCACTGCAGGCCGGAAGTCACGAAAGATGTCCGCTCGCCTTCGCTACAACAAGGGCAAGCTCAGCGGTCGCATCCGCGTTAGCGGCACCATCGGCGGGCCTTGCTCGTCGCCGACGATCCCTGTCGTTCTCCGCAGACGCTAGTAACCCTGCGGTGCGCTGAGGGCCCGATTTGGTCCCTTGGGGAGAATGATGCGGCTGAGAGGACTTGAACCTCCACGGGGTCGCCCCCACACGGACCTGAACCGTGCGCGTCTACCAATTCCGCCACAGCCGCTGGCGGCCAAGGACGATACCGGTATCCCGCCGCCAGGGGTGATCCCGGGCGTAGGTCGCATGTTGCAGCCGATGCTCGCAGGCCCCTGATTGCTAATCTCGTGCGCAGTTCCTGCCGCTATCGTCTAGGGGACTAGGACGCCGCCCTCTCACGGCGGAAACCGGGGTTCGAATCCCCGTAGCGGTATTTCTCGAGTCCTTGAAGGTTCAAGAACTACAGAGGTCGGATAGTTGGGCTTCGCCCAACCACTCCGGTTGTCCGCTTCCACGATGCGACAAGGTCCGACCTTGATGCAAGACCCTCGCGTAGGGCCCTTCTCACGGGGAGCACAGCAAAGTCTGATCGCCGGACCCAGACCGGAACGTAGTCAACCCTGTTGATGGAAGCTTTGCCTCCGGACAATTTGAGATGAAGCAGAGCCAGATAGCCATCTTGCGATGCTGCTGGACAGCATGCAGCTGACTGGTTAGAAAGCAGGTTGCCCTCCCCGAAGACGACAGGCTTGCGGTTGAACCAACGAATTGGCTGAACCACGTGGACATGTTGGCCGACAACTGCATTAATCAGGCTGGACGCCGTGAGCCTCCGCGCAAGCGCCAACTGCAGTGAGCTGGGCTTGTGCTGGTACTCATTCCCAGCGTGGAGGTTTACAACGACCACTTGAGCGCCCTGCCGACGAGCTGTTTTGGCGTCAGCCAGGATTGTCTTAGAGGACGCGAGTGCCACCGACCAAGGATGAGGTCGAGGTATTCCGTTGGTCATCTCGGTGTAGGCAAGCCATGCGATCCGAATTCCCTTGACATTGATGATCAAGGGTTTTGACCGGGCCGCTGCCGAACTCCACGAACCAGTGTGAGCCACTCCCACTCTGTTGAGACTGGCAATTGTTTGGTTAACACCTCGCTGCCCTCTGTCCAAAGTGTGGTTAGAGGCTGTGTCGCAAGCGTTCCAGCCCGTGCTGAGGATCGCGTTAGCCAGTGATGGAGGACTATTGAAGAGGGGATATCCAGTCGGTCGCGCTGGCGTCATGGGTACCTCTACATGGCAAACGGATAGATCGGCACCCTTAACTATCGGCTTGATGTATCTAAACATCGGAGCAAAGTCGTAACGGCGTCCGCCACCGTTGGCAAGCGCCCTGCTGAATACAGGTGAGTGGATGAGCAGGTCTCCATTTGCCTCAATTGTGATCTCTGTGGGAGAAGGCTCGGCCTGAGAGGTTTCACTCTTCGCTGGGGCAACCGTAGACATCGGTAGCTCGCCGATCACAGCAAGCCCAGCCAAGATCAGGGCGGGGGGCAAAAGGAGTCGCGACAGCCTCACAGCAGGAGTGTTGCGTAGTGTCACGATGAATTAGATCCCAAGATGGCACGAGCAATCCACATCAGCGACGTTCATGCCGGTAGGCAGGATGACCGCATTGTTGAGGAGCTCCTCCTCGACATCGCCCAGCTCGAGCCAGATCTTGTACTGGTCGGGGGGGATTTCACACAGAGGTCAAGGCGGTCACAGTGGCGCACAGCATCAAGTTGGATGGACCGAATTTCAGCGCCAGTGCTTGCCGTGCCTGGCAACCACGACATTCCACTCTTTGACGTTGGGCGGCGTGTCCTTGACCCGTTTGGGCGTTACCGCGAGCACATCGCCAGCGACCTAGAGCCGGAGCTCGAGGTGGCTGGGGTTAGAGCGATTGGTCTCAGAACAGCAGAGCCGAAGCGACGCGCCGAAGGACGGGTATCGGAACGGTCTCTGGAAAGGATGGCATCGCGTGCCTTGGACGAGGCCAGTGCTGAGTGGACCTTGCTTCTGACTCATCACCCACTTGCAGCTCACAGAGATGTGCTTCCGGGCAACCCTGCCCAAGGCTGGGAGGACGCCCTCTCGATCGCAGCCTCGGCCCGGGTTGACCTTCTGCTCAGTGGCCACACCCACCGGATGCGGAGTGGCCCCTTCACACGGACGGTGAACGGGCGCTCAATGGTCATTGCCCATACCGGCACTGCCTGCTCAACGAGGCAGCGCGGCGAGGAGCCACAGTCGTGGCAGCTGATTGACATGAGCGGAGAGCAGATGGATATTTGCCCGCGGATCTGGGATGCAGATGCGCTTTGCTTCGTGGACGGTAACCCAGCGCGGTTTAACCGCTCAACGTCGGGTTGGCAGCAGGTATCAGCTGGGGCGTGATGCGCCCGGCTTCCAGAGGCTGTCGTTGCCGCCGTTAGCACCTCGGGCGAGGATGAAGAAGAGGTCGCTGAGGCGGTTTAGGTAGCGAATTACCTCTGGTGAGATCCCTTCGCAAGCCACTGCATGGCGCTCAGCGCGGCGGCACACCGTTCTGCAGACATGTAGATGAGCTGCTGATGCAGTTCCACCTGGAAGCACGAAGGAGTGAAGGGGTTCAAGAGTGTCGTTGACTTCGTCGCAGCGCTCCTCGAGCCAAGCCGTTTGGGCCGGAACTACGCGAAGGCGTTCCTTTGTGTCGGTCTCCGGCACCGAGGTGTCGGCACCCACGTCAAAGAGGTCATTCTGAATCCGCTCAAGCCAAGGCCGGTAAGCGGCAGGAAGGTCGTCGCATGTGGCAAGGACAACTCCAATGAGGGAGTTGAGTTCATCAACCGTTCCGTAGGTGTCAATACGGGCATCGGTCTTGGGTACGCGACTCATGTCGCCCAAGTGGGTCTCACCGTCGTCGCCGAGGTGCGTGTAGATGCGTGTCAGGTTTACAGCCATCGCACCACGGTATCGGACGCGGCCTGCGCCACGCCAGCAAGCGCGGGTGGGTAGTTGCTTCGCGCCAAGCCCTTCTGTAGTGTCGTGCGGGCTGTAAGAAGTTCATAGGTCGGTGGATCAAGGGAAGTCCGGTGAGAATCCGGCGCGGTCCCGCCACTGTTACCGGGGATGTCATTCGCAAGCGCTGAGAAGCGCAGCCACTGGGGCAAGTGCTCTGGGAAGGCGCGGGTGTTTGGCCCGGAAGCCAGGAGACCTGACTCCGACCGGAATACACATACACCCTCGAGGAAAGGGGTGGCTGATGCCATCTACCAAAGCCGTACGGCGCTCCGTCGCCGCATCTTTTGTCCTGTTGGCCATTGCGCCTGCCAGCTCTGTTGCTGCGCCGCCAAATGTGACCTCAATGGTCGTGTCAAGGGCAGGGATCCTGCTTCAGCCGACGACCGTTAGTGCCCACTCGTTCACGATCCCAGTGGGGTCACGGAAGTGCACGGTCGCCGAGGGAACTCCACTGGCGGCACTTAAGGGCACCGGGATCCTTTTTCACGTAAAGGACTTCGCCAAGTGCTCAACAGTGCCCGCAGCCTCATCAGGTCTCTTCGTAGACCGGATCCTCACAACGACCAACACCGGGACATCTGGCTGGACTTTCAAGGTGAACAACCGCGCTGGAACTGCAGGCGCGGCCGATTCGAAGGGCCCGTTTGGAACTGGGCCGCTTGCAAACGGGGACAAGGTCGTCTGGTTCTGGTGTGTATTTGACTCCAATTGGGCCTGCCAGCGGAACCTTGTCCTGTCAGCTCCGGCAACGGTGCCTCCAGGGTCGAGCGTCACATTCACCGTCACAGCGGTAGACGACTTCGGTGTGGCCATTCCAGCTGCGCGAGCGAGAGTGACAGTTGGCTCCGCATCCGGTCTAACTGGCACTGATGGCAGCGTTTCCTTGAAGGTGCCTGCAACCGGAGGTTCGGTTACCGCGCGCGCAGTAGATGGAGTAGCTGCCACGAGCCGCTATGTGCAGCGAGTCCCTTCCTTCCCAATCAAGATCATTCTCGGGCTCGACTAACGATGCGTGGGGCACCTGCCGCCACAATCGCGCTTGCTGCCCTAGCGGCAGCGGGCTTGTCGGCTTGTGGGCTTGGCGCCGGTGAGCGCAGTGGCGAGGTGTCTCTAACCGTCACCCGGGACTTTGGCACTGTCAAAGTGGGCAAGCCGTTGATCGGCAAGCCCTCCGCCGCGGAGACCGCAATGCGGCAACTCCAGCGTGCTTATGACGTGGATACCTCTTACGCAGGCAGGTTTGTGAACGGGATCAACGGAGTAGCTGGCGGCAACAAGGGCGGGCGACCAGTGGACTGGTTCTACTTCGTCAACGGGATTGAGGCTCCGGTTGGTGCCGCAGACACTGTCCTGCACGCTGGTGATTCGGTTTGGTGGGATTTCCGCGACTGGGGGGCGGCTACACATGTGCCAGCAGTTGTCGGTGCTTGGCCGCACCCGTTTACAGCTGCAGTTGACGGAAAGCGGCCAGCGGTCCGAATACTCTGCGCACCCGGTGCTGACGCTGCCTGTGCTCTGGTTGAGCGGCGACTCGCGGACCAGGGAGTTCCAGCTGCGCGTGGTTTGGCAGGCACAGCTGGCAAAGGATCCGGGCTGCGCGTACTTGTCGGCGAGTGGAAAGCGATCAGGCCCGACCCAGCTGCCCAGCTGATTGAGGAAGGACCAGCATCGTCAGGTGTCTATCTGAGGCCAAGTGCCGATGGAGGGTCCGTGTCGGTTCTTGACCCGAGAGGGAATGCAGTCCAGTCCTTCAGTAAGTCAGTGAGCATCGTCGCGGCAACAGCTCTGAGTGACGGCCTTCCAACCTGGCTGGTCAGTGGCACAGATGCAGCATCTCTAGTTCGTGCGGCAAACCGGTTGACAGCCGCGGATCTAAACCTTCGTTATTCGGTGATCTGGGCTGATGGGGTAGCTGTCCCAGCGCCAGCAATCGCGGTGAGGTAGGCAAGTGCGAGGTAAGGAGACAGCTCTCAGCGCGGCCCGGGCTGGAGTAGGCGCTCTTTGGTGTGCAGTCGTGATGACCCTTGCCCTGACAGTTGACCACCCTGCATTCCTCTTGGCGCTGCTGTTCGTCGTGCTCGTGGCTGGGGCGCTGTGTGGTTGTCGGACCCAAATGGTCCGTTCAGCGAAATTCGCAATCCCACTGGCGGTCGCGGTGGCCTTGTTGAACGGCCTCATTTCCCGCGAGGGCTTGACTGTGGTTGCTCGACTGGGGGAGGTACCACTGCTCGGGAGGCTGGACGTCACTCTGGAGGCTCTGGTGTGGGGCCTCGTCCTGGGACTTCGAGTCGTGATCGTTCTCTCGGTAGCGGTCCTATTCGGTGCAGTCGTTGATCAGGACTCGCTGATGGGGATAGTCAGGCGCAAGGCAGGACGCTTTGGGCTCACCACAGTGGTGGCTGCACGTTTGATGCCCCTCTTGATTAGCGACGGGCAGAGAATCGCTGAAGCCAACAAGACGCTTCCAAAGGGAGAGGGAGTTTCACGACTTGACCTTGTCGGTTCAATTGCCGCGGGCGCTTTGGACAGGGCAGCGGACGCTGCGGCTGCGCTTGAGTTGCGAGGGCTTGGGGATTCCCCGTGCTTGGCAGTTCCGACCAAGAAGCCCTGGTCTCGCCATGACATTGCAGTCGCTGCGTCGGCAGCGATGGCCTCTCTGCTGGTGGGGACAGCGCTTGTCCTAGGATGGGTTGGCTTCACCTCCCGGACTGAAGTCAGCGGGGAGTGGGGGTTGCCACTGATTGCTTCCATCGCGATTACGGCAGTGGCGCTGCTCCTTCCCTTCGCTGGAACCAAAGGGGTTGCCCGCGGATGAATCGCAATGCGATCAGCGTTGAGGACTTCTCTTACCGCCCGCCCGAGATGTCCGAGGCCATCCTCAACGGGATCTCCTTTTCTGTAGGCGAGGGCGAATTTGTCCTGCTTGCTGGAGCTTCCGGGGCAGGCAAGTCAACTTTGATCAGGGCGATCGCCTCTCTGGCCCCGGGGTTTGATGGAGGGACGGCTGCAGGCCAGATCCAAGTTTGCGGGCTCGACACCAGAGACAACGGGCCAGCTGAGATCGCCCGAGTATGCGGCACTGTCCTGCAGGACCCAGAGCGCCAAGTGGTGATGAACACGGTCCGCGCTGAGCTGGCTCTTCCTCTGGAGAGCCGCGGCTTCGGCTCTGGGGAAGTTGCCCGTGGAGTTGAGGAGGCAGCCCTGATGCTCGGGATTGAAGGAATCCTTGACCGGCGCCTTCAGGAACTCTCTGGGGGCGAGCTCCAGCGGGTAGCGATAGCTGCAGCCCTCGCCGTTCGGCCGAGCGTCCTGCTTCTTGATGAACCTGCTTCACAGCTTGACCCTGTTGCTGCCGATGATCTGATTTGGACACTCCGTCGGCTGAACGAGGAGCAGGGGATAACCATCGTTCTGTCAGAGCAGCGGATGGAGCGGGTGCTTGCCGCAGTTGACCGAGTGCTCGTACTGGATGGGGGTCAGCTGGTCGGGGACAGCATTCCCCATCAACATCTGGAGCTGGCCCAAAGAGAGGGGTGGCCAGTCCCCCCGGCAGCGCAGATCCACAACACAGCCATGCTCGCCGGCACGCCGCCTGTTTCAGTCAAGGAGTTGAGGACCGCATTGAGGGAGGGAGGATCTGTACCCGGATACGCCGACCTTCCTGACTACGGCGATGTTCAGGTGTCACCCTCATCCGGCCGCTCACGACGATTCTCAAGAGACCGCGACCAGTCGCCCGTGGTCGTCAAGGGGTTGTGGGATGAGCGCGACGGCGGCAAGACGATCCTGGCTGGGGTGGACCTCACAGTTGCGAGTGGAGAGGTCGTTGCGCTGATGGGGCGCAACGGTGCTGGGAAATCGACCCTGCTTCGCCACTTGGCTGGACTTGAAAAAGCAACCCGAGGCCGAGCGACAACAAAAGGCCGCGTGGCTTGGCTGTCACAGACTCCAGCTTCGTTCTTGCTAGGCGAGACGCTCGCCGACTGTCTGGCAGCTGAGCTGCTCGAATCAGCCTCGCTTACACACCTTTCCGACCGAAGCCCTCGTGACTTATCCGGCGGCGAGACGCAACGCGCAGCGCTGGCGCTCGTGCTTTCTGGAGACGAACCACCGTCGGTTGTCCTGCTTGATGAGCCTACGCGGGGGATGGACCAGGCTTCAGCGGACAGGTTGAGCGAAACAGTGAGCCAACTGTCCGCGCAGGGGGCAGCTGTGATCGTTGCAACTCATGACCCGGAACTCGCCGCGCGCTTAGCCTCGCGCACAGTCTTGATGGGAGAAGCAAGCGTGATAGCCGACGGCCCAACGCGCGCAATCCTCACCGGCGGCTGGCATTACTCAACTGAGGCAGCACGAGCGATTGGCTTGCCCGGCGGCCCACTGACCGCTCAGGAGGGAGCCGAGCTGATCATGGCCAAGATTGGGCAGACGACAGGCGCTGCGTCATGAACTGGGCGATCGCCTCAACCCTTGTACTCGTACTGGCGCTCGGAGCGCTCGTCTTCGCTTATGAGAAGGGAAACCTCTCGGCAAGGACGATTGGCCTTGTGGCAGCTCTTGCCGGGCTAGCTGTTGCTGGTCGGTTGGCGTTCGCTCCGCTGCCGAATGTCAAGCCAACAACAGACATCATTCTGATCGCCGGGTTTGCGTTGGGGGCACGGGCTGGTTTCGCGGTTGGTGCGATCACCGCACTCGTCTCAAACATGGTCTTCGGGCAAGGGCCTTGGACCCCGTGGCAGATGTTCGCCTGGGGCGTCGCTGGCGTGCTTGGGGCGCTGCTCGCAAC
>CAZZKI010000014.1:0-13910 GCA_964654785.1 uncultured Solirubrobacteraceae bacterium | reverse complement strand
GTAACTCCAGCTGCTGAGAAGGCAGCTGAGATGAGCGGTCGGCTCGTTGAAGTGGTTGAGACTCGTTCTGTTCAAGAGAGCCTCGCCGTGCTCCATCACCACTACACAGACTCTGGGGCCGCCGATAATGCACGCTCCATCAGTGCGGCTCTATCCGCAATCAGCTCAGGTGGTGTTGCGCCGGCAGACAAGGATGATCCAGCGGGCCGCTACACAAAGGGCGATGCAGTTGGTTTCATCAATGGCGAACTCGTGGCATGGGGCACTCCCGAGGGGACTCTTGAGGCGGTCCTCGGTGGCCTTCCGGACGACGCTGAGATCGTGACTTTGATCGAGTCCGCTGAGTCTCCGTTTTCGGGGCAGGCGTTAAAACTCGCTCAGGAGCGGTTTGACGAAACTGAGCATGTCGTGGCCGAGCATCCCGGCTGGTGGCTCCTCGTCACAGCTGAGTAGGCAGTCCCGACCGTTAGCGTCGCCAGAATCCAGTGGCGAGCGCAGTGACAACAACTTCACCTCCTCCAGCCTTCGCTTCTCTTGAGGTTCCCGATCGGGAAGCTCTGCTTCGGGCCCCGTGGCGTTCGCCAAAGACTGAGCTTCTGTCGGCACCAGTCTCAGTACGCGGCCCCAAGGCAATCTCAGGGCTCGCCTCGCTCGACATCTCGACGGCAGGTGACCTGCTGGGGCACTTCCCGCATCGTCATGAGGACCGCGGCGAGGTCCTGACTGTCTCCGAGCTGAAGTCCGGGCAAGACGCGACGGTTGAGGTGGAGGTCAGGTCCATTGAGACCCGCCGCGCTTGGAAGCGAAAGGGCCTCGTGCTTACCGTGGCAACAGTGGCTGACTCCACTGGCCCACTTGAGGCAGTCTGGTTCAACCAGCCTTGGGTTGGAAAGGCACTGAAGCCCGGAGTTCGGCTGGTTCTCCACGGCCGTTATGAGGGTAAGGCGAAGTTTCGCGTTGCCGAGCACGAGGTAGGGGGATCGGGAGCCAGCGACGCAACGAGAGGAATCGTTCCGGTTCATCCAGCCAGCGACGGTATGCCGCCAAGGAAGTTGAGGGAGCTCGTTCTGGGCGTGCGATCACTTACCAACCAGATACCCGAACCGCTCCCGAGTCGTTTCAGAGTCGAACACCGCTTCCCGACCATCAACGATGCTGTTGATGCCATCCACTTTCCTCTCAAAGACGGAGACCACGAGGTTGCTAGACGACGGCTTGCCTTCGACGAGCTGCTCGGAGTGCAGCTGGACCTTCTCCTTAAGAGAGCTGCGACCGGAGGCGGAGCCCCAGCTCCAATCGTCCAAGGGGACGGGTCGATAGTTGATGGCTGGCTCAAAGACCTGCCGTTTGAGTTGACGGGCGACCAGCTTCGCTCAATATCCACTCTTGACTCAGAGCTTGCCTCGTCAGTACCAATGACCCGACTGCTGATGGGCGAGGTGGGCTCCGGGAAAACGGTCGTTGCTTTGCACGCACTGCTCCGCGCAGTCGAATCAGGCCAGCAGGGGATGCTTATGGCCCCTACTGAGACCCTTGCAACTCAGCACGTTAAGAGCATTGAGCGGCTCCTTGACGGGACTCCTGTCTCATTCTCTCTGCTCACCGGTTCAACACCGGGTTCCGCCCGCGCAGCCATTCTCGACCGCTTCGGCAGCGGTGAGCTGTCCATCCTGGTTGGAACACATGCGCTGTTGGAGCCGGAGGTTCAGCCCGCTCGGCTCGGGGTCTGCGTTGTAGACGAGCAACATCGATTCGGTGTCCGCCAGAGAGAGCGACTTGCGTCAAAGGGGGCAGATGGCACTCAGCCCCATGTACTCCACATGACAGCAACTCCGATCCCTCGGACTCTGGCGTTAGCGGCTTACGGCGATCTTCAGACCATGAGGATCACAGAGTTGCCCCCTGGCAGGACTCCGATCGAGACGCACATCGTAGATGGGGCCGCTGCGCGCAAGCGTGCTTACGAGCGGATTCGCGAAGAGGTTGAGCAAGGAAACAGGGCGTTTGTCGTATGCCCATTGGTCGAAGCCTCTGAGGCCTTAGAGGCAAGCGCAGCTGTTGAGGAGGTTGAGCGACTTAGGAGCGGGCCTCTTTCCGGGTTGCGTCTGGGTCTTCTACATGGCCGAATGAGCTCACCCGAGAAGCTCGAGGCGATGACAGAGTTCGCTGAGGGACGAACCGATGTGCTCGTGTCCACAACAGTCATTGAAGTTGGAGTTGATGTGCCCGAGGCGACCGTGATGCTTGTTGAAAACGCTGAGCGTTTTGGACTGGCCCAACTGCATCAGCTCCGAGGCCGGGTTGGTAGAGGCGAGAGCCCCGGCCTTTGCCTGCTTGCGGGCTCGAAGGATGCAAGGCGCCTGGCTGCAATGGCTGGCAGCAATGACGGTTTCCAGCTTGCCGAGCTTGACTTGGAGATCCGGGGTGAAGGAGACCTCACCGGCACCCGGCAGTCAGGGATGCCGCGTCTGAAGGCAGCCAGTCTGCCGGCGGACATCGAACTGCTTGAGCTGGCCCATCACACTGCTCGTGCTCTCCTTAATGACGACCCAGGGCTCAGGTCGCAAGGCTCGGATTTGGTTCGTCTTGTCCTGCCTGTTTCAGGTGACGACCTGCCAGCTGACCGGATAGCGGCTTAACGATGCTTCGAATCATCAGCGGCGAATGGGGGAGTCGGCGGATCCAAGTGCCTGAGGGTGAAGGAACGCGACCAACCTCTGAGCGTGCCCGGGAGGCCCTCTTCTCAAGCCTTGCTCTTCGAGGTGGAGAGAGAGTCCTAGACCTCTTTGCTGGAAGCGGTGCGCTCGGCATCGAGGCTCTCTCCAGGGGAGCGGAGGAGGCTTTCCTCGTTGAATCCAACAGCAGAGCGGCCCGCTGTATTCGCAGCAATCTTGAGGCGTTGCACGCAGGGGATCGGGCTCGAGTAATTGAGGCGGATTGGCAGGTTGCCTGTGGCAATCTCTGCCGCGACGGATCAAAGTTTGATGTTGTGTTTGTTGACCCACCGTGGGCCTCCACTTCGGAAGTTGGGGCGAAGCTGTTTGAGGTGGTCGGACCTTTGCTAGCCACCGGGGCTCGCCTTGTGACTGAGTCTGCTTCATCAGATCCGATGGAACTTGAGATACCGCTTCTGCGGGAAAAGCGCTACGGCGATACTCTCCTGCGCTTCTATGGCACCCAATAACCGAATAGCTGTCTGCCCTGGCTCCTACGACCCGGTGACCAATGGTCATTTGGACGTTATTGAGCGGGCCTCGCTGATCTTTGATGAGGTTGTCGTCGCGGTTGTCAACGTTTCCGTTAGGAAGACAAAGCCGCTTTTTGAGATTGACGAGCGGATGGATTTCATCGCTGATGCGACATCCCACTTGGGCAATGTGAGTGTTGAACCCTTTTCCACTCTGGTCGTTGACTTTGCGCAACAGCGTGGGGCAAAGACAATCGTCAAGGGATTGAGGGCGATATCCGATTTCGAATACGAGTTCGAGATGAACCAACTCAATCGTCAGCAGGCCCCAGATATTGAGTCGATGTATTTGATGGCGTCACCTAAATACAGTTTCATCAGTTCTAGTGGCATCAAAGAACTCGCCACATTTGGCGGAAAAATCGATGGGATGGTCACCCCACGGGTGGCAGCCCGCTTGCAGGAAGAGTTATCCCGCTAGAAGGCGTAACACTTTCCGAAGCGAAAGGAAGACCCAATGGACGTTCTCGTACTTATCGACAAGCTTGATGATCTAGTTCACAACTCGAAGCAGGTTCCCCTTACGGACCAAGTTCGTGTTGACAAAGAGGAGATCTACGACCTTCTGGACCAGATGCGTGCCACGATCCCTGAGGAGATCAAGCAGGCCCGTTGGATCGTCAAGGAGCGGCAGGAGATGCTCGCTGAGGCAAAGCGTGAAGCGGAGCGCATTCTTGTCGAAGCACGTGAGCGTCAAGATCAACTGATTGCTGAACAGGAAGTTACGCGTGAGGCTGAGCGCGCAGCAGAGGACATCATCGAAGATGCGCGCGCCCGTGAGCGTGAGATCCGCCTTGGTGCTGAGGACTACGCCGATGACGTTCTCCACAGCCTTGAGGAGAACCTCAGCAAGTTCATTTCGGCAGTTCAGCGTGGTCGCGACCGTCTTGCTGGCCGTGACGATCGTCTCGACGACTAGTCGTCTCAATACACCTGAAGCCCGCTAATAGGTAGGTTCCGGCCATGGCTGGAACCACCGACAGGCTGCGCAATGTAGCGGCGACGCTCTCGACGCTCGTATCCTCAGGCCTGGTTGGGCTAGAGCGTCCTGACCGAAGCGTCAAGGCATTCTCGTCCCTAGCGAAGTTTGGTCCTTCTGCCGCCGCAGCTCTCGAGATGGCGGCTGTCCGGAAGCCAGACACCATCGCAGTCATTGACGACGATGGAATTCATACGTGGGCCGACCTAGGGGAGAGGGCCGCCGCCCTGGCTCGCGCCCTCCACGGTCGAGGCATCAAGGCCGGGTCGGCAATCGGGACGATGCTGCGAGACCAAGCAGATTTCCCTGTAACGGTTGCTGCCGTGTCAAGGATTGGTGCTGACCTGATCCTTCTCAACACCTCCTTTGCGGCTCCTCAGATCGGCGGTGTTATCGAGCGCGAGGGAGTCGAACTCGTCATCTGCGATGCCGAGTTTGAGGGGTTGATGAAGGCGGCTGGAATCGAAGCTCCCATCATGCTTGCTGGTTCTCAGACAGGTTCTGACGGGAACCAGTCGGTATCCGACGCTGTGCGAACTGCGCCTTCACAGGAACCACCTACGCCTGAAGAGCCAGGCCGCACTGTCATCCTCACTTCGGGAACTACTGGAACTCCCAAGGGCGCTCGCCGCGGCAAGCAGCCTGGCCTACCTGAGGTCGCAGCTTTCCTTGAGAAGATCCCGTATCGAGCTGGTGAGACCACAGTGATCTCGGCACCGCTCTTCCACTCGTGGGGCTTCGCCAACATGACGATGCAGATAGCGCTGGGCAATACGATGGTTCTTAGGCGCAAGTTCAGCCCAGCGCAGGCGGTTGAAGACATCAACCGCTACGACGCAACCGGGTTGGTGGTGGTGCCAGTGATGCTGAAGCGGATACTGGAACTGCCTGAGAATCAGAGAACAATCGCGCCGGGAACCCTTCGAATTATTGCCCTCAGCGGTTCGGCCTTCCCAGCAGCACTAGCGATGGCTGCAGCCTCGGAGTACGGCGAGGTCTGCCACAACCTTTACGGAAGTACTGAGGTTGCCTGGGCAACAATCGCCACCCCAGAGGATTTGAAGGCTGCCCCCGGTTGCGCAGGAAGGCCACCGCGTGGAGTCGCGGTGACTCTCGTTGATGACGAAGGCCGTGAAGTTCCCCAAGGTGAGCGTGGTCGGATCTTCGTAGGAAACGAGATGCTCTTTGACGGGTACACCGGAGGTGGCGGCAAGGAAGTTCTCGAAGGGATGATGAGCACCGGAGATGTCGGCTACTTCGACGAGGGCGGAAGGCTTTTCGTTGAGGGACGCGACGACGACATGATTGTTTCCGGAGGTGAGAATGTCTTCCCTGAGGAGGTTGAGGACTGCCTCAATTCCCACGCTGCAGTGCGGGAAGCTGCAGTTGTAGGAGTCGCGGATGAGGAATTCGGCCAGCGTCTGCGAGCAGCAGTCACTCTCAACCCCGGCCAGAGCGCTACAGCCGAGGAGCTCTCCAACCATGTGAAGGAGCAACTTGCCCGTTACAAGGTGCCGAGGGAGATTCTTTTCCTGGAGGAACTTCCCCGCAATGCCACAGGAAAGATCTTGCGTCGCGAGATCGCTGAGCTCTGACCGCTACTCTCGTCGCCGTGAGCGACACACTTGTAGATCTCGCAGCTAAGCGCCTCGCCCCGGGCGAAGGTCGCCGCCTTGAACTGGAGGTTCCTCTGCCATCCATCGAGCTTGGCGGGAACACTTACACCGCCGAGCCCCAACCAGTTGCGGCACGGCTTGAGATGAGCCGAACGCTTGGAGATGGCTGGGCATTCAGGCTGAGTTCGTCTGTTCGGCTCACTGGTCCCTGCACGCGTTGTCTTGCCCCAGCGGCACCTGTAGTCGAAGTTGACTCACGAGAGGTTGACCGGCCTGGAGGGGGAGAGGAGCTTGAATCTCCCTACCTTGCGGACGATGAACTCGATGTCGGGGACTGGCTTCGAGACGCAGTTGTGCTCGGGATGCCAACTGCCGTTCTCTGCCACAGCAACTGCCCTGGGCTTTGTGAGGAATGTGGAATCCGGCTCGCCGAGGCCGGTCCAGACCACCATCACGAGAAGCCACTTGACCCTCGCTGGGCGGCACTTCGCGACCTTCAAGACTGAGAACCACTCTCTGCTGGTACGCTGACGCCACTATGGCAGTCCCAAAGCAGAAGCAATCTCACTCACGCACTAACAAGCGCCGGGCTCAACACCGCGCAGCTGTGCCTACCGTGAACGCCTGCGAGTCATGCGGAGCACCACGCATTCCGCACCGGGTTTGCTCATCCTGCGGCACCTACGGTGGCCGTCAGGTTGTTTCTGGCTCCTAGCTAGGAGGGCCGCATGATCACTGTTGCTGTCGACGCCGGTGGTGCCGACAAAGGCGCGCGAGAAGTTGCGGCGGGGGCTGCAGACGCTGTTCGCTCGGGTCGTATTCGTGTTCTCCTGTTTGCCGACCCTGCCGAGGTCGGATCTCTGCCGGACGGGGTTGAGATCCGCCCAGCGCCGGTTTCAATCGCGAAGGTGGAGGATCCCGCTGCGGCAGTTCGAACGACTCCCGATGCCTCCGTGGTGCAGGCCGCACGCTGTGTTGCTTCGGGCGAGGCGGATGCGTTTGTGTCTGGAGGATCAACGGGGGCTGCTCTCGCGGCCGGAGTCCTGCATATCCGCAGGCTTCCCGGTGTCTCTCGGCCTGCCCTCGCTCTGATGGTTCCTGTGCCTGGTGCTCCAGTCCTTCTCTTGGACGTTGGGGCCAGTCCTGAGGTGCGAGTTGATCGCCTGGTTCAACACGCACACATGGGCGCAGCATTTGGGGAGGCGGTGTTCGGGATGACTAACCCGAGGGTCGCCCTTCTGTCCAACGGCGAGGAGTCAAGCAAGGGAACTCCTGAGGTTGTTGAGGCTCACGGAATGCTCAGCTCAGATTCCCGTCTCAACTTCGTGGGGAATGTGGAAGGCGTTGGGATAGCCGACGGGAAAGCAGAGGTCATCGTCACTGATGGCTTCACAGGCAATGTGGCGTTGAAGTTGATGGAAGGAGTCTCGTCCGCAGTCGTGGGTGCGATCAAGACAGCTGCTTCATCCGATGCCAGAGCGGCGGCCGGCGCCTTGCTGATGCGGCCGGCTCTAGGTGGACTGCGAGATCAGCTTGATCCAGAGGCCCATGGTGGTGCCCACCTCCTCGGGCTTCGAAAGGTCGCGGTCGTGCCTCATGGCCGGTTTGGTGCGCTCGGATGGGCGCGGGCAATCGAACTAGCAGCGACGGCTGTGGAGTCAGACACTGTCGCCAAGACAGAGGCTCAGCTCAGAGCGGCTGGTGTTCTTCGAGGCTCGTGAGGGCCATCCGCATCCTCTACTAGCTTGCGTCCTGAACCATGGAGCGCTCGGAAGTTCTTGAACTAGTCAAGGCCCACCTAGCTGAAGAGCTTGGAATTGATGCTGGGACCATTTCCGACGACAGCAACCTCCGGGATGATCTGGAGGCTGACTCCCTTGACCTTTACACCCTCCTTCAGGAAGTAGAGGACAGGCTGGGAGTCAAAATCGCAGATGATCAGGCTGCGGATATTGAGACGGTTGGTCAGGCTGTGGATCTGATCGTCGCCACCGGCCCGCAAGGGGGCTGACCCGCGATGGACCTCGGCGATCTACTCGCCAAGTTGCCGGACGACTCGGTTCGAAAGGCGACCGCCCATTCGAGTTGGGCCCGTCCGCGAAGTGAGAGCTATGAGCGACTCGCTTTTGTGGGGGACACCGTTCTTGACTTCATAGTCACTACGCATCTGGACGCTGACTTCGACCCTGCCGACTTCGGGCCAGGTGTCCTCACTCGGATTCGTGCGCGGGTGGTCTCTGACGATTCGCTGCGAGCTGCAGCTGCCCGCATTGGACTGGACGACGAGGCAGTCCGTTTGGCACCAAATGAGTTCCGTGAACAGGCAAAAGTGCTCGTTAGCGGGGGAAAACCGTTGGCGTCCATGCTGGAGGCCATTATTGCCGTGTGCTGGAGAGAGATTGGACCCGAGGAGACTGCGGAGGCGGTGCTGGCAACCCTGGAGCCGGAGCTGACAGCTGCGGTGGCCGAACCGGTGGACGCCAAGTCAATGCTTCAGGAACTTCTCGCGCGCAAGGGGCAGACCGTCCGTTACGAAGCAGCGGAACCGGAGGGACCAGCCCACGATCCGGTCTTCAGTGTCTCGGCGCTCAGCGAGCCAGGGGCTGTGGTTCTGGGAACGGGATCGGGCGGGAGCAAGAAGGCTGCCGAGACAGCAGCCGCGGTCGAGGCGCTTGCAGCGTTGGAAGCGGAGTGATTCTCTAATGCGCCTCAAGTCAATCTCAATCAAGGGCTTCAAGTCCTTCCCGGATCGGACGCTCCTTGAGTTTGCGCCCGGGGTCAGCGTCGTAGTTGGTCCTAACGGCTCAGGTAAGTCGAATGTCACTGACGCTGTGCTGTGGGCCATGGGCGAGCAGTCACCTTTGGCGGTTCGCGGCCAATCAATGCAGGATGTGATCTTCGCTGGAGGTCACGGCAGGCAAGCAGCCAAGTCCGCTGAGGTTGAGCTCATCTTTGACAACGAGGATGGTTCACTCGCCGTTCCCGCGGGCGAGGTAGCAATCACAAGGCGGCTTGACCGGTCCGGAGAAGGCGAGTATCGCCTAAACGGTGCTCGCTGCCGGATGACTGACGTTCTGGAGATTCTGTCCGACAGCGGCCTCGGTAAGGAAGGGCATTCGGTGGTTGGCCAGGGCCGTGTTGAGGCGATCGTTACCTCCAAGCCTCGCGACCGGCGGCTTCTGATTGAGGAGGCTGCTGGGCTGGGCAAACATCGTCGCCGTCGGCGTCGTGCTCAGATCAAGCTTGACCGCACTCGAGAAAACCTTGACCGCGCACTTGATGTTGAACGTGAGGCAAGAGCGCACCTTCGCCCACTCAAGCGTCAGGCCGAAGCTGCCGAGATTCACGCTCGATTGGAGCGGCAGACACTAGAAGCGCGTTGGTCACTTAGTCGCGACGAGCTGCGCGAACGTCTTGAGGCCCTCACCAAGGCTGAGGCCACAGCTGGTTCTGCCCGAACTGAGCGCGAACGACTCTCAACCGAGGCAGCGCGGATTGGCAAAGAGCGAGCGGAAGCAGAAGATGCACTCGCAAGTCGCGCTAAGCAGCGCGACGAGCTGACACGTCGTACTTGGGCCGTTCGTAACGCCTTAGAACGGATCGAGGAGCGCCTTCGTTCCCTTCGGTCGTCTCACGAGCTGATCTCCGAGCGCCTCGAGGCAGACGCTGCCAGCATGGCCGAGGCGCAGGCCACGGCAACTGAGGGGGCCGACGATCCTCAGGCCTCGCGGAGGGCCGAACTTGCTCGCAGGTTGGAGGCGCTAGATGGCGAGCTGGCAGCTGAGCGCGCAGGCGAGATGGCCGGGCTTGAGACCCAGCTGGTTGAGCTCCAGGCGGCTAGCACTGCTGCAGCCGCCGCGGTTGGCGAGGCTGAGGCTGCCCGCGCGCAGGCTGAGTCTGCCCGAGCGGAAGCTTCTCAGCAGGTCGCTGTTTCGCGGAGTGCGCATTCAGTTGCCGTCAAGGAACGCGTTGAGGCCGAAACGGAGTTGGCTTCGCTTGACGAGTTCCTCCGTCGGAGCGGTGGAAACTCTGCCGCCGGAAAGGCTCTCGCAGAGTGCATTGAGGTCCGTGGCGGCCTCGAGACGGCTGTCGCTGCAGCACTGGGTGGGCGACTGGCCGCGACAGTTGTGGATGATCTCTCAGCTGGCTTCGGACTCTTGGATTCCTTCGGGGACGAAGGCGGTAGCGCTGTCGTGGCCTCGGCGAACGTCCCAGAGGACTCAGTTGACTCGCCGTGCTTTGGCGCGACGCGACTTGATGAAGCCGTTTCGGGAGAGGGTAAAGAGGTTGCTGTCGCGAGGAGGCTTCTTGCAAACGCTTGGCTAGTTGACGACCTCAACGATGTTTCGAAGTCCTTCAAGGGAATTGCTGTCACTCGCAAAGGTCGCGCGTGGACAGCAGTTACGGGTGACCTCCTGCAGGCAGCTCCAGGTGGTGCGGCCCGTGTGTTTGAGGCTCGGAATCGCCGCAGCGGATTGGTTCAAGCTGTTGAAGCAGCCGGTCACGCTGTCGCAGAGGCCCAACGGCATTTGGCTGAAGCCGAGGCCTCTGTAGCCGCAGCAGAAGAGACCGTCCGTTCTGCGTCGGAAGCTGTGCGTGTTTCACGGTCGGTCGCCGACGAAGCTGCAGAGGCGCAGCGGCGATGCGAGTGGCAAATGAAAGCTCGGAAGGATTCTCCGCAGGCTGGCCCTGTCGCAGTTCAAAGAGCTGAGGTTGCGGCAGAACTCGCAGCTGAAGAGAGGATCGCTGCGCGGATGGCAGATGAGCGCGATGGAGCTCGCCAACGGATGCAGGCGCTTGCAGAGCGGATGCGGCTTGACCGAGACCGTCAGCCTCGTGTCGCCTCTCTTATATCGGCACTCGAGACTGCAAGTGCGGCTTTGGCGCCAGTACGCGAACAGCTGGACCGTGAACTCGCGGGGGACAGCGAGGAGGGCGACGGTGTCGCCTCCCGTCTGCGCCAGCTTGCTGCTGCGGAAGCTGAGGTTCAGGCCAAGATCGCGTCCACAGCGGAGTCGGTGACGGTTGCTGAGGTTGAGTCACAGCGGCTTCGCGATCGTCGCGACGAGTGCCTCACCGAGGTTCGTCAGCTTGCGGCTGCGCTTGGTCTCGAGGACGGCCCTGCTGAGGACGCGCTTCCTGAGGAGGAGCGTCTGGCCTTGGTAGCTCGGATTGAACGCCTTGATAAGCGTCGTGCTCAGCTCGGTCCAGTCAACCCTCTTGCTGCCGAGGAGTACGAGGCGGCCCAAGCCCACCTTGAAGAGCTTGAGACGCAACGTAAGGATCTTGAGGACGCCCTTAAGGAACTGAAGGGGCTTGTCCGCGACTGCGACCGGACGATCCGTGAGACATTCGAGCAGACCTTTGAAGCGGCAAGTAAGAACTTCGAAGACCTCGCCGGTCAGCTTTTCCCTGGCGGATCAGGCAGGCTTCGACTCGTCACACAAGAGTCCAAGCCGCGTCAGATGCTTGGCGGTGAAGTGAGCGAAGGCGATGATCAGGCGCGAGAGCCAGAAGCTGTGGAGACCGACCATGAAGAAAGCTTTGACGACGGTCCTGAGTTTGGCGTTGAGATTGAAATAACACCAGCAGGGAAGACGATGAAGCGACTCTCGCTTCTGTCAGGTGGAGAGAAGTCAATGACTGCAATCGCCTTCCTGTTCGCTGTATTTCTCGCGCGGCCTTGCCCCTTCTACATCCTTGACGAGGTCGAAGCTGCGCTTGACGATCTCAACCTTGGTCGCTTCCTTGACCTCTTGCGCGCCTACCGAGACCAAGCTCAATTCATCGTTGTCACTCACCAGCGTCGGACGATGGAGGCTGCTGATGCCCTCTACGGTGTCTCGATGGGTGGAGATGGAGTCTCCAAGGTTGTCTCGCGCCGCCTTGAGGCTGTACCTAACGAGAACGAAGGCCAGCTCGCAGCCTGACCGTAGCTTCGCCTGTGAGGCTCAGGTCGCTAGGCTCCCTCGCCGATGTTTCTGTTCACGATCCTCTGGGTCGCTGTTGCGCTGATTGCAGCAGCCACTGCACTTAAGAGCCGCTCGCTCTCACCTGTCCCACTTGGAGTCGCCGCCTTGGGAGGCCTCGCAGCGATCCTCCTCGGCGAGGGGTCGCTGATCTCCAGTTTTGTTTTCGTTGTCTTGTTCCTGCTTGGTCGGTGGGTTATTCGGCCTGCGGTTCGGTCGGAAGCAGGGTCGGACCCCCGAGTTAAGCCCGGGACGGGATCTTTGGTTGGTAAACCTGCCGTAGTGGTCGAGAGAATCTCGAACAGCGAGGCCGTTGGGTGTGTTCGGATTGACGACGAAATCTGGACCGCTCGCACTTGGGAAGATGATCTTGTGCTTGAACCAGGACACCGAGTTCATGTAGTGGAACTGCGAGGAGCGACCGCGATTGTGAGCGACTAGGGACGCATCAAGCGTCCCGAAAACGCGAGCGAGGCTGCCGCCCGCTACATTCCCTGTGCAGATATGTCAGTTCGAATCAGACTCACACGCGTCGGAAGCCACAAGAACCCCATCTGGAGAGTTGTCGCTGCCGATCAGCGTTCACCGCGTGACGGCCGTGTTCTTGAGACGGTCGGCCACTACAACGCCCAGACTGATCCATCCACCGTTTCACTTGATGAGGACCGGATCAAGGACTGGATCTCCAAGGGTGCTCAGCCAACTGCAGCCGTTCGTCGTCTGATGCGCATCCAAGGCATCGATCCGAACGCCCGGTAGGGCATGGGCGTTCGCGAACTGCTCGAAACTCTCGCTGCTGCCGTGGTGGAGAACCCGGAAGCAGTGAAGGTGGTCGAGGCTGAAGAGGACGGCGCGATCGTTCTCGAACTCTCTGTAGGCGAGGACGACTACGGCCGTGTAATCGGTCGAGATGGTCGGACTGCTCAAGCTCTTCGCACTGTCGTAAAGGCTGCGGCTCCAGAGGGACGCCGAGTCTTCGTTGACATCATCGACTGAGGTTGCAATGGCCGAAGGGCCCAACTACGTCCGAGCTGGTCGAATTACCTCAGCCCACGGGCTTGACGGTTCTGTGAAAGTTGCCGACCCAGTCGCTGCGCTCCTCACCAAGGGCTCAGTTGTAGTTGTGGGTGGTACCGAGAGAACGATTGACCGACGGTCCGGAACCGACGCCAAACCGATAATTCGGCTGAGTGGTGCAACTTCCCGAGAAGATGCCGACTCGCTTCGGGGCTCGGACCTGATGGTTCCTCGAAGTGAAGCTGCTCCGCTCGGAGAAGATGAATGGTGGGCATCGGACCTGGTTGGGTGCGAAGTTCGGGACGGCTCGATAATCGTTGGCAAGGTGGTTGGCGTTCTTGGCCTTCCCTCATGCGAGGCGCTGGAAGTCGAACGGGCGGAGGCTGGACTGCTCTTGGTCCCAATGGTTGGCGACGCGCTCTTAGGTGTGGATCTGGAAGCACGGACGATCGAGGTTAATCTGGCGTTCCTTGGGGAGGACAAATGAACATTGATGTGTTCACGCTCTTCCCGGATTCCTTCGATTGGTTCAACGGGCAACACCACATTCGCGAGGCTGCCGCTTTGGGCCACGCTGTCGAGTGCATCGACTACCGAGCCACCACACCCCTCACCGGCGGTCAAGTGGACGACACTCCTTATGGCGGCGGCGCAGGCATGGTCCTCAGGATTGATGTACTCGAAGCCGCGCTGAGAGCCCGATATGACTGCGATCCTGTGGATCTCAAGAAATCCCGGAGGGTGATCGCAATGGTGCCCAACGGTCGCGTCCTTGACGAAGCAGCCGTGTGTGAATTCTCAGATGGGGCGGAGGACCTCACAATTCTGTGCGGGCGCTACGAGGGTTTCGACGAGCGCATCCTTGAGCAGTTCTGCACCGATCGCATTTCGCTCGGTCGCTTCGTCCTCGCTGGCGGTGAGCTACCGGCTATGGCTCTATGTGACGCGGTACTGCGGAAGCTGCCGGGAGTTCTGGGCGATCAGCATTCAGCCGTGGAAGAGAGTTACTCCGAGGCGCTGGGAGGCAACCCCGAGTATCCGCACTTCACACGACCTGCTGAGTGGCGAGGCTGGGGCATTCC
>CAZZKI010000013.1:0-13973 GCA_964654785.1 uncultured Solirubrobacteraceae bacterium | reverse complement strand
AACCTCAATCTGGTGAGTGAAGAACCGCAGAGCAGCCCCCAGCCAAGTAGCGAGATCGTTCCAACAACTCCTGCCGAGACAACGCCCCTTCCCGGGGAATCTCCCTCTGAGAAGAAGGATGGAGCACTCTCAGGCCTGAGGCGTGCGATCGGCATTCGCAATGCCGACGAAAAGGCAATGGAAGAGCGGTTTGAGCAGTGGGTCCAGTACGCCACTCGCCCCGATGCTGACTTAAGCCAAGTACCGGGCTATCTTGCTGCAGCGGCGGAAGCAGCGAAGCTCAAGCCGAAGCGGGCGGATGAGATCAAGGTCAACACCTTGCGTGCCTTCATGAAGGGGCTGCTTGAGGACAATGTGATCACCGAGGAGGAGGACGAATGGTCCAACCGAGTGGTCGCTGCCCTTGGAGTTGACTCCGCCTGGCTGACAGCCCACATGACTCCCGAGACGATCGAGATCATGACCGCCCGAGCCAACACCGGGCGGCTTGAGGCGCGTGACGAGCATGAGTTGATCACCAAGGGTGGTGAAGAGGTCTACCTCGAGGTCATCGCCTCCAAGACCAAAGAGGTTGTGATCAAGGAATACCAAGCCGGCTACGCAGGCGTGAGCTACAAGATCTCCAAGAACATGCGAGTCAACACTGGCGGCGCCCGAGGCCGGATGGTCCCAGTTGGCACTGAGATTCAGGTTGAGGACGTCGGCATCCTCTCCATCACCAACCAGCGAGTCGTCTTCATGGGCAGCAAGAAGACGCAAGAGTTCCTCTACACAAAACTGGTCGGGATCAACATGTTTGAGGAAGGCCTCACCCTTGGCGTCAGCAACCGCCAGACGTCCTCAAGCTTCCAAGTTGACTACCCGCAGCTCGTCGCCGCGACGATCGGTGCGGCAGCTTCTCGCTCTGAGAGTTAGGCGCTAAGTCGCCAGACGCTGCCGTCAAGGCAGCTCAGGTAAACGCGGCCGTCAAGCCCAGCGTCAATCGAGGTCAACATCCCGCTACAGGCGTTGATTCCAGTGCTGGCGTTGCCGGAGACTCCCTTGCTCGTCCAGCTGAGGCTAAACAGGGTGCTGCGGCAGAAGTCGCCGTGTAGATACCGCCCATAGAGCTTCGTAAGGGACCTATCGGTGACTGTTACCCCGCCGATCACAGCGCAGCCATTGGCAGTGCTGTGTGTGTAGGAGACAGTTGGTGCCGTCAAGCCACCCGGAGCGGTTGTGCCCTCGCGAAGACGAACACCCTCCATGATTCGCCAACCTAGGTTCAACCCTCCGACTGCAAGGCGGTCAATCTCCTCGTGGGTGTCCTGCCCCACATCCCCCACCCAGAGGGCACCGTCAGGCGCAAAAGACCACTTCCACGGGTTCCTGAGGCCATACGCCCAGATCTCAGACCTGACGGCGGGCCCCGCGATCAGGCTGAACGGATTGGTAGCTGGGACGGTGTAGGGACTGTCGCCTGACTTGCGAGGGTCAATGCGGAGGATCTTGCCAAGCAGGTTGCTGCGGTCCTGGGCATTGCCGATCAGCCCATGGCGATCACCTGGTCCACCACCGTCGCCAACGCTCATGTAGAGGTAGCCGTCAGGCCCGAAGTGGATGGTGCCAGCGTTGTGGTCGGTCTCGGTCTTGGCGAGTGTCATGACGACCCTGCGACTTGTTGGGTCAAGCGCAGTGCTCGTCCCCGTGTACTCAGCGAGGACAACAGCGTTTGCCTTGTCGGTGTAAGTCACATAAGCGCGATGGCTGGTCGCAAAGTCAGGAGCGAAAGCCACGCTTAAGAGTCCCTGCTCGTCCCCAAACGAAATCAACGAGCCAATATTCAGAGCGGTTGCGGACTGGGTCACGCCGTTCACATTGACGGCAATCGTTCCTCTCTTCTGAACAACCCAGAGCACCCGCGAGGAGCCTGTCCCGGGGACTTGCACAACTGCAATCGGGGAGGTGAACTTCCCAACGCTGACCCGCTTTGCCAATGCCGCTGCCCCAGCTGAAGGCGCCGCCGAGAGCAGCACCACGGCCACAGCAGCAGAGATCATGGAGAGCTTCACCGGGGGGAACTTCATTGCCTGCGAACTATGCCGAACTTGGGTCAGCTCTACGCCGGTTGCGTTGCGGATCAGCCAGCAACAGCTTTGAAGTAACGCACCGCGAGGCCAGTCAGAAGAGTTTGGAAGCAAGCCTCAACTGACTCACCCTCCTCCGCTGAATACTTCTCAAGGCCAAGCTCTTCAATCGCGAGCGCCTCTGCAATTACGTCATCGACAAGTTCAGGGTGGCGGTCACAAAAGTAGGCCCCAATTGAGTAGAGCCTTGTGTCCATCAAAGAGGAGAGGAACTCCTCGCCACTGCCTGCTTGTACGTCATCTCCCGCCATTCTGGGTGAGAGTACCGGCCTGGATAGGGTTTCGCGCGTGGCGACTGCAATCGCAATAAGAGAAATCATCGACTTCTGTGATGGGTTGCTGGACTCACCGGCGTTTGATGATTGGTCACCGAACGGCCTGCAGCTAGACGCAGCCAACGAAACCAACGTGATCGTGACTGGGGTGAGCGCTCGTCTGTCCCTTTTTGAGATGGCAGCGGAAATGGAAGCTGGCCTCGTGATCGTCCACCACGGCATCCTCCACGGCGCAGGCGGGCCAATTGACCGCCGCCAAGCGGCACGCCTCTACGAACTCCTAGACAACGGCATCTCGCTTGCCCAGTACCACCTTCCGCTTGACGCCCATCCTGAGATTGGCAACAACGCTCTCCTCACCGAAGCTCTCGGTGCGACGGTCGGCGGGCGCTGCTGCCCGGTTCGCGGGCGCGAAATCGGAGTCATCGCCGAGTGGCAGGGCGATGGGCTTGAGCTTGACGACCTCGGCGCACTGATGCGGGATGTCTGCAGGCAGGACCCACTCATTATCGAAGCCGGCGACCACCCGATCCGTTCAGCTGCCGTCGTAACTGGCGCTGCTAGCGGCGAGATCGGCACAGCAGCCGACCTTGGTCTTGACGCGCTCATCACAGGTGAACCTTCCGAGAGCTCAGTGGCTCTCGCAGAGGAGGCTGGAGTCCACTTGATCTGCGGCGGCCACCACGCAACTGAGACGCTTGGCATCGAAGCCCTGGGGAACGCCGTCGCCGACCAGTTCGGAATTCCTCACCACTTCGTGAACATTCCGAACCCAGTTTGAGCGCCCACGCGCCATAGGCGAATCGAGGGCATTAACCCGCAATTTGCGGGAATCGAAACAGCGGTGTTGGAATTTCTCTTGCCCTCACCACTCCAGGGGAGTACACCTGAACTTGCAAGGTGTCGCAACTAGGACAGGGAGGTTGAAGAAGGTGCCAATACACGTAACCCCCACTGAAATGGCCCGCATGGCAGGGCTTGAGCGAGGCGAAGTGCTCGAAGCATGCCGGCGTTATTCCATCCCGGTGCTCCATGGCCGAATTGACAAGTCGCTGTTCATGTTGAACATGCGTGACGCGACTCGTATGGGCAGCGTTCAGCCCGGCCACTAGAAGCACCGAGAGAAAAGCGGTCGCGGTGAAAGCCCGGCCGCTTTTCGCTGTTTAGACTCCTAACCCAGCAGTTTTATGAACTTCCGGGAGAGGAGACTCCATGGGTAACTATGACGCAGCAGCCGTCGCTAAGACAACGCAGTCCAACACCATCGCCGACCTGCTCGAGAAGGCAGTCACGCGAAACCCAGAGATGGTTGCCATCAAGCACAAGGTTGGCGACACCTGGAATGAGGTCACCCTCACCGAAGTTGGCGAGATCACCTCTGAAATTGGCCGTGGCCTGATCGCACTCGGCGTTGAACAGGGCGACCGCGTTTCAATCCTCTGCAACACCCGCCCAGACTGGACTTATGCAGACTTTGGCATTGCCCGCGCTGGCGGCGTTGTCGTTCCGATCTATCCCACCAACTCACCTGACGAGTGCGAATGGGTTGCCGGCAACTCAGAGTCAGTTGCGATCTTCTGCGAGGACGCAAGCCAAGTGGCGAAGATCGTTGAGGTCCGCGCCAACCTGCCGCACCTCAAGCACATCATCGTGATTGACCCGGCTGGCGACGTTGCAGACGCCATCAGCGTCGACGACCTTCGCGAGAAGGGCCGCGGCGTTGATGCAGCTGATCTCCAAGCCCGTACCGATGCAGTCAAGCCTGAGGACGCGTTCACGTTCATCTACACATCAGGCACCACAGGACCACCCAAGGGCTGTGTCTTGAGCCATCGCAACTACCGCGAAGTTCTTACGATGTGCGCGTCTCTGGACGTCCTCGCAGGCGGGGAGACCACTTACCTCTACCTGCCTCTCGCCCACTCGTTCGCACTTCTGATTCAGCTTGTGTCGTTCGATGTTGGCGGAGCGATCGCGTACTTCAGTGGCGACACAAAGTTGATCGTGCCTGAACTGAGCGAAGTCAAGCCAACCTACTTCCCGAGCGTGCCTCGCATCTTCGAGAAGATCTACACGCTTGTTACCTCAAACACTGAGGACCCAGAGAAGCTCGCAGCAGCAGTTGAGCTTGGCTGCAAGGTCCGCGACCTGCAGGTCGCAGGCCAAGAGGTTCCACCGGAGCTTGCCGAGCCATTCGCAGCAGCTGACGAGAAGTTCGCGATGGTCCGCCAGATCTTCGGCGGCAATGTTCGCCAGGCGGTTACCGGCGCAGCTCCGATCAGCCCGGACATCCTTCGCTTCTTCTGGGCTGCAGGCGTGCCAGTGCTTGAGGGCTACGGCATGACGGAGACGGCAACGATCTCGACCTACTCCTCAATTGAGAACCACAAGTTCGGCACGGTTGGTCGCGCCCTTCCCGGCGTCGAGCTTCGCATCGCCGAGGAGGACGGAGAGATCCTGATCAAGGGTGGCAACATCTTTGAGGGCTACTACAAGAACGACGACGCCTCATTCGGCGCTGTCGTGGACGGTTGGCTCCACACAGGTGACGTAGGCACCCTCGACGAGGACGGCTACCTCAAGATCACTGGCCGCAAGAAGGACATCATCATCACGGCGGGAGGCAAGAACCTCACCCCGGCCAACCTTGAGAACGACATGAAGCAGACACGTTGGGTCTCACAGGCTGTGATGCACGGTGACAAGCGTGCCTTCCCGTCCATGCTGATCACGCTCGACGAGGAGGAGATCCTGCCGTGGGCAGAGGCCAATGGCCTTCCAGCTGACATCGCAACTCTGGCAACGGAGCCAAAGGTCATCGAGATGATCCAAGCTGACCTCGACAAGGCGAATTCAAAGTACGCGCAGGTTGAGCAGGTGAAGAAGTTCTTCATCCTTGAGCACGACCTGACTCAGGAAACGGGCGAACTTACCCCTACCCTGAAGGTGAAGCGCAACATCGTCAACGAGAAGTACATGGATCGCTTTGACGCCCTCTACGAGGGGTAGCGACTAGGAGGAACTCAGATTGCGGACTGACCCCACGGACACAGGAGGCCTCTTTGTAGGTCGTCGTCCGGGCACGGGGCCAATCCGCTATCGGGCCCTTCCGCCTGAGGGCAGCCAAGCTCGAAAGAGGGTTGACTCCATTGTCGCCCTGCTTCTCGTTCTCCTGATGGGGCTTATCGCCCTGTCCTACTGGGGGCCAATTCCCGTAGCCGGACTCTGGGTTGGCTCACAGGTCGCCTATCTTGCCGACAGCCTTGGGGCGGGAATCCTTGCGGCCTTCCTCTTCATCTTGGCGCTTCTTATGTTCGGCCTCGTTGTCCTCAAACGTCTCGACAGGTTGTGGATCCTTGTTCGCCGCTCAGCTGGCCACGACCAGACTGAGGGGATCATCGGCCGCCTTTTCGGAATCACCTGCCTTATCGGCGCAGCAGCATTTGGGATTTGGCTGATCGGCTTCAGCGGAGCTGAGCTGTCACCAGTCGGCATCCGCTTCTAGCGATGAAGCCCTAGCGCTTCTAGAGTGGGGTGCTGAATGGGATTTATGGATCGCTACAAGGCTTTCTCGGAACTCTCTGACGAGGAGGTCCGGGCTGATTTCAAGGCGAAGGCCGATGAACGGCGTGAGCGCGAGCTTGCCAAGGTTGAACTCCTTGACCTGACGCGCACCACAGCTGACGAACTGCCCCACCCTGCTGTTGCTGCGGCAATCTCCTTTGCCGCCAAGCGTGCCCTCAACCTCGAGCCGGACCCTCAGTCGTCGGAGCTGAGGGACAAGTTTGCGTCTCACTCTGGGATCCCGACTAACCGGGTCGCAGTCGGCCCAGGGGCGGCAGGCCTGCTGACAGCAATCACAGCTGCGGTTACGACCTCGTCAGAGCAGGTGCTCGTCCAGTGGCCCTCCTACCGCCTCCACCCGGTAATCGCCAGGGCGGGCGGAGCAGAGGCAGTGCCGCTGACGACTGGGCGTGATGTTGAGGCGATCGCCAGCGCAGCCCGCAGCGCAGGCTCATCTCCTCTGCTGATCCTCACCAACCCAAACGACCCAGATGGCCACCTCCTGCCCCCGAGTGAGATTGAACGGTTGCGGGAGATCCTCCCCTCAGAAACTCTGCTTGTGGTGGATGAAGCGCTGTGCCATTACGCTGGAGAGGCCCACATCACCTCCATGGATTCACTGGTTGCGGAAACAGAGGGCATCGTGCTCGTTCGCACCTTTTCGAAAGCTTGGGGCTTGGCAGGCCTGAAAACCGGATGCATGATCGGCGGGCCCGGAACCGAGGAGCTTGTTGCTCGGCTGACACCGGTACTTGGTGTTCCAGCCCCATCGGAGGCCGGCTGCCTTGCCGCGCTTGAGGAAGCCCGAGGACAGATGAAGGCGCGCGTTGACGCTGTCAACCGCGAGCGCGACCGGCTCGAGTCACTCGTGCGCGGCTCAACTGTTGACATCGCGGCTGGCTCAGCAGCGAATCTGGTTTGGGCCCGAGTCCCTGGACTTACATCTGAGGAGCTTGTCGCGGAAGTCCGGGCAAGCGGCGTGATTGTCGGCGACGGATCGGAACTGGGTGACTCTGAGCGGATCCGGGCTGCAATCAGAGGCGACCAGACTGCAACAGACCGCCTCGCAGAAGGACTGCTCGCAGCAGCAGCCCACGCTTCAGCTAAGGCTTAGGCAGACTCGTCAGCTGACTGACGGAGCAGAGTAGACGTCGTCTGCTCAAGGATCCGGCGCCAACCGCGGGCCTTCTCCTGCTCCTCAGTGAAGTGCTTAACAACCTTGCGAACGCGGGTCGCTGACAGGTCAAAGCCGTGCTTGCCTGCAATCCGCTTGATGCGGTCGTAGTCGCCAGAAAGGTTCATCGTGACCGACTGGAATCCGTGGCGGGCAATGTCGAGCCTTGAAGTGAAGTTCATAACGCTGGTCTTGAACATCAGCTCATCGTCGGGCTCGGGCTCGATCAGGAGGATGTCAACGCCTGGGTAGCGCTTTTCCCACTGCTGGCGCATCTCATGGAGTCGCTGGTAGGCCAGCAACTTGAAGGTCTGGTAGCCAACATGCTGGAAGCCAAGCTGGGAAATGCGCTGGCGCTGCTTGCCGGCCTTGGTTGGCGTGTCCATCTCGTTGACGTACGGCACGAGAGGGTTGACAACCACGATGAACTTGGCACCAGCCTCAACAGCGATGTCGAGGTTGGTAGTGGAGACAATCCCGCCGTCCACCAGTTCTTGGCCCTTCAACTCAACCGGGCGATAAACCATCGGGAGAGCAGTTGAGGCCTGTACTGCTGTGCTGATCGGCACGTCGTCCCAACCGTCGGCACCAAGTACAACGCGCTCACAGGTATCAAGATTGGTGGCTGCGATGTAGAGCTCCCGCTCAAGCTGGCGGAAGTCGTCAGTCCGGTCGGGATCTGAAAGGACCTCGCGTAGGTACCCGGCAAGGCCTTCGCCGCTGTAGAGACCAGAAGGAAGAGCCTCGGCGAGCCCCAGAACCAGGTCCATCGCAGTGACGCTGCCGTAGTTGGATGCAAGCTCCTTCGCTACCCCGGCAAGCCGGAACGGGAAGGTGGCCGAGCGGGTGACAAATTCACGCCAGTTAGGGCGAAGCAGGGTTCCCACATCAATGTCGCGGAATGGCACCGGCGCCTGCTGGACGACAACCCGCATCATCTCTTCAGGAGTAACTCCATTCGCAGTCAGAGCTGCGACGAACGAGCCGGCACTTGTTCCTACATAGACATCAAACTGGTTGACGGTCTTGTTGACGGAGAGAAGGTCGAGGGCTCGGAGAGCACCAATTTCGTAGACGCCGCCTGTGAAGCCACCGCCACCTAGAACGAGTGCGGTCTTTGAACCCTGCTTACGGCGCTTTGCCGCAGCAGCTGCCGTAGTGCGGGTTCCGCGCTTGGCTCCAGCTGAGTCAATGTCGACGACCTTGCCCATGTGACACACAGTCTACGACCCTCGGGGGAGGTCGGCAGGCCAAAATCAACCTCCACCACAGGCTCAGAACCGTGGGACACTGTCCCTGTGCGCGCCATTTCCCGCACGGTGACAGGCTTTCTCACGGTTCCGCTAGTCCTTATTGCGGCATCGCAACCAGCCGTTGCCGCACCACCTAAGGCACCTGCGGCTAAACCCTTAGCCCCATTGCCTGATCGCCTGACTGCACAGCTAAAAGCTGGCGGCGGCCGCGGATCTGGCCTCGCAGTGGACCTTCAATCAGGAAAGACGATCTGGGCCCGCTACCCCACAACTCCCAGAACCCCTGCGTCGGTTACAAAGATCTTCACGACTGCATCAGCTCTCTTGGAGTTGGGGCCATCACGCCGTCTCACGACCACAGTGGTTCGGTCAGTTGATGTGGCAACCGACGGGACTCTGCCCGGCAACCTTTGGCTCAAAGGGGCTGGCGACCCAAGCTTCGGCTCCGACGGAGTCGCGCTTCTGGCGGACCGCATCAAGGCAGCTGGAATCAAGCGCGTGACCGGGAATGTTCTCGGTGACGAAGGCCTCTTTGATCGGATGCGCGGTACTCCGATCCTTGGTGGCGGCTACGACTGGTCAATTGGTGGTGCACTCAGCTCACTCGCCTTCGACCATGGTGAGTCGGCGCGCTCAGCTGCTGCAACGTTGACGCTGGCGCTGCGTCACCGTGGCATCTCAGTACCCAAGGGTCATGTCGGCGTTGGCACGGCACCCGTGCTGGCGACAACCGTCGCCACTTTGCAGTCGCCGCCTATCTCAACCCTGATTGGCTGGACGAACCGTCCATCCGACAACTTCTACGCGGAGATGTTGCTGAAGCTGGTCGGCGCGATCAAGGGTGGCTCGGGGACGACAAACGCTGGCCTTCGTGTGGAGAAAGCCAGGCTTGCAGGCCTCGGCGTACACCCTGTTCTTTATGACGGTTCAGGCCTGTCTCACGACAACAAAGTGCGAGCGACGCATGTCATCCAACTGCTCAAGGAAATGGCTGGCAACCGTGACTTCACAGCATCTCTGGCAGTTGCTGGCAGGTCTGGAACCCTCGCAGGCCGAATGACCCGTGGCGCTGCCGCAGGGCGCTGCTCAGGGAAGACGGGCACCCTCAACGGTGTGACAACTCTTGCTGGTTACTGCCCAGTCAAGAACGGCGGCAAACTGGCCTTCGCGATCCTGATGAACGGGACCAGCGGGTCCAAGGGCCGCCCCCGCCAGGACCGCATTGTTCAGGCCCTAGCGGCTTGGTCTCGGCCAGCCGGTTGGTAGCGATTTAGGTAGCGTCTAACCATGGCACTTGACCTGAAGATTCGACCTTGCCTTTGGTTTGACACCGAGGCTGAAGCAGCCGCAGAGCACTACGTTTCGATCTTCCCCAATTCGAAGATCCTCCACATCAGCCGCTACGGCGAAACCGGCATGCGTGAGGCGGGCATGGTGATGACCGTGGAATTCGAACTCGACGGCATCGGCTTCACTGCCCTCAATGGCGGCCCACAGTTCCCCCACAGCGAGGCAGCTATCTCATTCATGATCGGTTGCGAGGACAGCGCCGAGGTTGACCACTATTGGGAGCGCTTAAGCGAGGGCGGGAAGTCAGGCCAGTGCGGTTGGGTGACCGACAAGTTCGGCGTACCGTGGCAGGTCATCCCGAAGGGAATGGGCGAAGTCCTCGGCGATCCCGACCGCGAGCGAGCAAATCGCGCAATGGAAGCAATGTTGAAGATGACCAAGCTGGACCTTGACGCCATGCGCGCGGCCGCAGACGGTCAAGACTTGGCGTAGTCAGTCCGGTCCTCAACCTTTCGAAACACATCCTCTCCAAGGAAGTGATTGAAAACGCCGCGTACGGGCGGAATTCGCGTCTGGTTGCGACCACTGGCCCATGAAGCTGTCTCGACACGACTAGCGCCCTTCAATCTGCATATCGCCTCAATCAAGGGCATGAAGTCACTGTCGTGTGAAAACACAACTGCCAGGTCACACCGATCAAGCATCAATTCCGAAACAACATCAACTGCTAGCTGTACATCAACGCCCTTCTCAAAAGCATTCATTTGGGAACCTCCCGCTGTTCGATATGTGAGCGGCCTCAGCGACGGATCTACGAGGCCCAGCCCCTCGCGCCTCCAGGCTTCGACCTGCGCAAGGCAGGCCGCATTTCCTTTTGGGTCACGTCTCGGTGAGGGCAGCCCCCGGTAGACGGCGACGCGCTGTAGCTGGCAACTCTTGGACCTCTGATTGAGGCCGGTGATTAGGTCAGCCACACGGATAGGACTCACGCTGCCAAAACGAGCTGGTCTCTGGCTTAGCCCAAAGGCCTTGCGCGCAGTCAGGTAAATGTCTTGCCAATCGATAAAGACTGCGACGCGGGTCACCCAAGCCGCCCACGAACAAGAAACCCCGCCAGTCCGACTAGGGCCGGAGGGCGGGGAGGATTCGAACTGCGGTACCGATGCTCACCGTAGCAGTCGCCGTTCGGTGAAGCGAATGGCGAGAACGAAATGAACACGAGCCGATGCTACGTCGCTCCGTTCGTAGGCTGGTCGTCTTACACAGTCTTGTTGCGAACTTGAAGCTAATTCGTTGCAAGCAGCTCAATGAGAGCGGCCTCGTCAATCACTTCGACGCCCAGTCGCTCGGCCTTCTCAAGTTTGGAGCCGGCAGACTCGCCAGCCACCACGTAGTCAGTCTTCTTCGAGACTGACGATGTGGCCTTGCCACCAGCAGCGAGGATCCTCTCAGTTGCCTCGTCGCGCGTCAGAGTGGGCAAGGTGCCAGTGAGAACAAAGGTCTTGCCCGCGAGGTGGCCTTCGCCTGCTGCAGGCCCGGATTCCTCAAACTGGACACCCGCCTCGCGCAGGCGGGCGATCATCTCCACAAACTCTGGCTCTCTGACAGTCTCAGCGACGATCTCAGCCTGAATTGGGCCGATTCCGGGGGTTTCCTCAATCTCCGCAGGATCTGCCGCCATAAGGGCCTCCATCGTTCGGAAACGCTGGGCGAGGTTACGAGCGTTGACCTCACCGATCCGCTCAATTCCCAACCCGTAGAGGACCTTTGCGAACGGCCGCTTCTTCGACTCTTCGAGTGAAGCATCAAGGGCAACGATGCTCTTCTCGCCCCACCCTTCCATCTGGCCGAGCTTGTCCCTGTCCAGCGAGTAGAGGTCTGCTGGGGTCAATGCAAGGCCTGCGTCCATCAGCTGCTGCAGGCGCTCGTCGCCAAGGCCTTCAATGTCCATCGCAGCCCGCTTGACGAAATGTCGCAGCGCCTGCCACTGCTGCCCGGCGCAGCCAAGCTTGTTTGGGCAAATCGTCCAGACTGAGTCCTCGACTCGAACAGTCGGCGTGCCACACGAGGGGCACTCAGCTGGGACCGTTGGCTTCTCACCACGGTCCTCACGATCAGCTTCACCCGGAGCAGGCGCAATCACCTGTGGGATCACATCACCAGCTCGCAAAACGACCACCTTGTCGCCTGGCCGCACGTCCTTGCGAGCAAGGTCGTCACCGTTGTGGAGCGTTGTGAAGGTGACTGTCACGCCGCCGACGTTGACTGGCTCAAGCTCCGCAAACGGAACGATGTGGCCAGTGCGGCCAACATTCCAGTGCACTGCCTTGAGGATTGTCGTTGCAGTTGTTGGTGGGAACTTCCAAGCGATTGCCCATCGCGGTTCTCGGCCAACTGTGCCGAGGCGGCGCTGCAGTTCAAGGTCGTCAATCTTGATTACGGCGCCATCAATCTCGTAATCGAGGGTGTCTCTGCGAGCGAGCCAACCGTCACAAGCCTTCACCACTCCCTCAACACCCTTGATTAGCTCAATCTCCGGGTTGACAGGGAATCCCCATTTGGCGAGGTGGTCAAGGCCGTCCCGGTGGCCCTTGAACTCGATGCCTTCAACCTCACCTATGCCGTAGCACCAGATTGAGAGCGGACGTTCCGCAGTTGCCGCAGAGTCGAGCTGGCGAAGCGACCCTGCTGCAGCGTTGCGAGGGTTCATGAAGGGCTTTAGCTCTGGGCGGGGGCGCTTGCCCTCAGCCTCACGCTCGGAGTTCTCCGCGCGGATCTCCTCGTTCTGAGCTTCAACGCGGGCGTTGAGCTCAAGGAAGCCTGCGATCGGGAGATAGACCTCGCCACGCACTTCCAGTCGCGGAGGGGCGTTCTTGATCTCCTTAGGGATCGCGCTGATAGTCATCAGATTCTGAGTGATGTCCTCACCTACGACCCCATCGCCCCGGGTAGCGCCGCGGACAAACTTGCCGTTCTCATAGAGGAGTGAGACTGCGAGGCCGTCGATCTTTGGCTCAACAACGAACTCAAACTCCTTGACCGTGATCGACTCACGTTCAAGGTGTGAGCGAGTCTTCTCCTCCCAAGCTCGGAACTCCTCAGCCCCGCGGGCGTTACCGAGCGAGAGCATCGGGATTGAGTGCTCGACGGGGGCAAACTTCTCAACCCGACGACCGCTGACCTTCTGAGTTGGGGAGTCAAGTGTGACGAGCTCAGGGAACTCGTCCTCAATTGCCCTCAGTTCATTGAGCAGAGCGTCGTACTCGGCGTCCGTAACAGTCGGACTGTCCTCTTCAAAGTAGGAGCGGTTGTGCTGCTCAAGCTCCGCACGAAGTTCTGCTGCTCGCTTCTGTGCTGCAGTACTGCTCTTGCTCACTCTGCCTCCAGGGGAGCGATTGCCTCACCGAGCCGCGCTGCTGCTAGGCCGTCAAGGCCGCCATGGTCGGTCAGGTCAAGGTGGATCGGGGTAATGGCGATGTATCCGTCGTCAACGGCGGTCAGGTCAGTGCCTTCCACACGCTCGTGGACTGGTTCTTGGGCGTAGATGCGGATGTGACGCCCACCGTCGTCATCCGCCGGTCCTTCGTCAATCAGGTCTTCCATGTAAGTCCTGCGGCCAAGCTTGGCAACCTTCACGCCCTTGGCCTTGCCGGCAGGGCCGTTGATGTTGACCATCGTCGCATCCTGCAGTGGGACCATCTCCCAGTCTCGAACCAGAGCAGCGGTGAAATTTGCGACCTCTTGGAAGACATCGCCTGATTCCCCAGCCATATGGTCGTAGAGGCCGCCAGAGGACTGCTGTGACACAGCGATTCCGTCGCGCCCAAGCAGGATTCCTTCAAGTGCAGCTGCGACTGTGCCCGAGTACGTGATGTCGTCGCCCAAGTTGGCCCCATGATTGATCCCGCTGACAACCATGTCAGCGCTGAAGCCTTCGACAAGCCCATGGGTCGCCAAGCGAACGCAGTCAACCGGTGTGCCGTCGCAGGCGAATCCGTGTGTCCCATCGCCAAACTCAACCTGCCTGACTTTGAGCGGCCGGCGTGTTGTGATCGACCTCGCAGAAGCTGACCTGTTGCCGTCGGGGGCAATAACAATCAGTTCGACTCCGGGCACCTCAAGCAAGGCCTTGCGCAGTGTCTGCAGGCCAGTGGCGGCAATCCCGTCGTCATTGGTGAGGAGGACCTTCACTGCCTCCACTCTATTCAGCGGGTCGGGCAGCCAGTCAGGAAAGTGTGCCCCAATTCCAACCGCGCTGGGCCAAGCCGATTCGATCGATCGAGTGAATTCG
>CAZZKI010000012.1:0-14000 GCA_964654785.1 uncultured Solirubrobacteraceae bacterium | reverse complement strand
ACGCTTGGCTGGGATACGCACCTTGAGGCGAGTTCCGAAGATCACCTCGCCACCCTCGAAATTGCCTCCGAGGTGCGCAACATAGGCGGGGAGTGTGTGCTCACCAACCTTGATTGACGCACCGTAGAAGCCGATGTTGCCGATGTGGTGCTGGCTGCATCCGTTGGGGCAGCCGCTCATCTTGATGTGGATCTTCTGGGTCAGCTCATCGGTGATGTTGAGCGACTCGACTCGCTCCTGCATGGCCTTGTTGAGCCCCATCGAGGCTGTAATGCCAAGTTTGCAGGAGTCTGTTCCTGGGCAGCTGACGACATCCACGATCCTGTCTGCGCCAGCAGTGCCAAGGTTGATCTCCTTGAGCTTCTGCCAGACGTCGTAGATCGCTTCATTCCGGACCCAACGCAGGACCAGATTCTGATGTGCTGTTGTCCGGGCATGGCCTCCGCAGTACTCGCGCACAATCGCGCCAAGGCCTCGGAACTGCTTGGGGTTCAGGTCGCCGCGGATGACTCGCACGTGAATCGTGCTGAAGCCTTCCTGACGCTGAGGCTGAACATTGGCGTCAACGAACTTCTGGAACTCTGAGATGTCGCCGTTAGGTGAGCCATAGGACTCAGGCACTGCCGGCGCGGTCTGCTCCTCGTCAACCTCAAACAGGCGCTCGTCGATTGAGAAGTCCCGCTGGGCAACCCAGTCGCCCTTGAGCTCCTCTTCAACCATCTCGCGAACTGCGTCAATGCCGTCACGGTCAACAAGGACCTTGATGCGCGCACGGGCGCGATTCACGCGCAGCCAGTCCTGAGCGTCGAAGATCCTGAAGACGGCCTCTGAGACCTTCAGGTAGTCGCCATTGTCAGCCTCAACGAACTCATAGAGAGTTGGGGCAACGCGCGCCATGATCGAAGTTCCGCCGCCGATTCGGATCTCAAAGCCGCGCTTGCCGTCCTTGATTCGCGGAATGAAAGCGATGTCGTGGATGCCAGTAATCGCACGGTCCTCATCTGTGGCTGTGAAGGCAGTCTTGACCTTGCGCGGCATGAGCTGTGTCGTCTCATGGCGAACGAAGTAACGAACGTAAGCGCCGACATAAGGGGTCGGGTCGAACAGTTCGTTCTCACACACGCCGGCCCATGGATCGCCGGTGACGTTGCGGACTGTGTTTCCGCAACCCTCTCGGGAAGAGAGACCACTTGGCGCGATGACTCGCATCAGGTCGGGCATCTTCTCCAGCGGAACATGGTGAATCTGGATGGCCTGGCGGGTTGTGATGTGTCCCTTGCGCAGGGGAGCGAATTGCTCGACTGCATCGCCAAAGGCTTCGAGTTGTTCGGCTGTGATTCCGCCCCATGGCACCTTGACGCGGATCATGTTCACGCCTGGTTGGCGCTGACCGTAAACGCCCTGCTTGAGTCGGAAGCCAATGAAGTTGGCTTCGTCAAGGTCACCGGACAGGAACCTGCCAGCCTCAGTATCGAAATCGTCGAACTCCTTGGCGATGATCGGGATCACATGGCCGGGGACGTCCTTGATTTCCTCAGGGTTGGAGAGGGAACCGCTTGACTTGCTCACTGTTGGTTGGTCCTTTCGGGGTGGGGTGAGGTTTTAGGAGCCGCCCGACATTGCGGGAGTCTCCAAGAGATTTGAAATGGATGCGTAAAGGTCTGCTGCTGCTTCCTGAGAATCGGCAATCGCTACGGCACCTGCGGTGCCAGTTCGCCCAAGGGAGCTCAACATCGTTGGGACTACGCCAACTCGCGAATCTGAGTCCCAAGCTATGCCTGCATTTTCGAGTTCAGCGATGAATTGCTCTGGTGTTGCGGCTTCGAAACCGGGTCCGGTGATCCCATCGGACGCTCGGTAGAAGCGTGCTTCGCCATGCGCGTCAACGAACACACCGCGGTGCGAGTCAAATCCGCCGCCAGCAAGGGATTCAAGAATCGAGATCGGTGCAGTGGTTGCGCCTTCGCGGAGGTTCACCTCAAGTCCGACGACTCGGTGGTCGCTCCCAGGTGCTCCGGGGACTACAACTGTGTCAAGCGCAAAGCGGCCTCTGACACCGCGGGCAGCCAATGCTTTGCCTGTAAGGAGGCCCGCCTCAGCCAGTTCCTCGGCGGCTTCAATTGGCCCAGGCAGAATGCAACCGGCAAAGGATTGGTTGAGGGGGCCGCCAAGCATCTGAACATGGGTGGAGATCACTTCCGGAACGCCGTCGGTGTTGATTACGACTTGCACGCTCGGCGAGGTGATCCCATCGCCGGTGATGAACTCTTCGACGATTGCTCCCTTGTCGAGTGCTCTGAAGATCTCATTGGGCAGTGCGGCGACCAATGCTTCTGTTGACGAAACCTCGGTGTCTGATCCGGGAGATGGAAGGTCGGCCAGTGAGAGCAGTGCATTCCCTTCGCCGAGCGAGCCTTCGTCAAGCTTTACAACGAGGTTGGCGAGGTGCGGATGGGCTCGGCGGAGGTCGACGACGGCGTCGACGAGAGCTGCTGCGGATGTGACTCCTTCGCGTCCCGGGGCTATTTCAACTCCTGCTTCGCGCATCAGCCGTCGACCACCGCTCTTGGTGCCGAGGGCAGAGTGTCCAGCCTCTAAGCCTGGCGCGTCCGCTCCGACCAAGTCACAGAGCCTAGCCTCGTTGATTCCGCTGGAGAAAGGCAGCAGCTTGGCTGGCTGGGAGTTGACGGCGGCCTTTATCGCTGCAACTGCTTGCTCACTCTCAAGCACCTTTGTTCCAAGGGCAATTCTGCGTGAGTCGTCAAGCGCAATCAATGACAGTCGCCTTCGGGCATCGTCGGGGTCAGGAAGTAAGCCGAGCAGGTGGTTTACAAGCACTTCCGGCACTTCAAGTGAGGTAACGAGCACGACCTGGACGGCAGGGTCATGCAAGCGCAGGATCGCGTAGCTCCAGCGCTCCTCAAGTGCTGGTGCGTCGTGGCGCTGGTGGTATTCGCCTCCCAAGTCAATGGATGGCAAGGCGAGCAGGACCCGAACTGGGCCCTCAGGGTTTTGGCTGGTAGTCGTCAACTGGTTGAGATGTACGAAGGGCCTACTTCACGTTCTGATGCGCCGCTCAGTTCGTCGAGGAGGCCACGCTCGCGGAGGACCGGAAGGAGGCCTTCGCCAACGGTGTAGGCCTCCTCGAGGTGGGGGTGGCCAGAGAGGATGAACTCCTCGATGCCAGCGTCGTAGAACTCTTCGATTCGGTCTGCGATTTCCTCATGGCTGCCAACAAGGGCGGTGCCAGCGCCGCCCCTTACAAGGCCAATGCCAGCCCAGAGGTTCGGGCCGATGACGAGGCCATCGGTGGACCCGCCATGGAGTTCTGCCATTCGGCGCTGCCCGGAGGAGCCGCTCTGCTTCTGGGCTTCAACAGTCTTGGCAATTACCTCTGGGTCCATCTGAGAAATCAGGCGTTCCGTTTCCGCCCAAGCCTCATCAGCTGTGTCCCTTGAGATTGCATGAAGTCTCAACCCAAACTTGAGGGTTCGGCCATGCTCCGCAGCTAGGGAGCTGATCCGCTCGATTCGAACCTTCATGTCCTCAATTGGCTCGCCCCAGGAGTGGTGAACATCTGCATAGCGTGCGGCCACTTGCTCAGCCGCGGGTGACATTCCACCGAAGTGGATCTCTGGGATAGGCGCCGGAAGCGGGCCTGATGTGGCGCCAACCACTTTGTACTTCTCGCCTTCGAAGTCGTACGGACCCTCAAATGAACCGCGCAGGATCTTGAGGAACTCGCCAGTGCGCAGATAGCGATCGTCCTTTTCTTCCCAGTCCCCGAAGCGGTTGAGTTCCTTCTCCTCGCCTCCTGTAACAACGTTGAGGATCAGCCTGTCTCCGGTCACTCGCTGATAGGTAGCGGACATCTTCGCGATTTGGGTCGGGACGGTCGCGCCGGGGCGAATCGCAACGATGTACTTGAGGTTCTCCGTCCTCGCTGCAAGCTGGGTTGTGACGACCCACGGGTCCTCGCACCAGGATCCGACAGGGGTGAGGATGCCGTCGAAGCCAAGGTCGTCGGACGCAACCGCGACCTGGCTCAGGTAGTCAATTGTCGGAGCCCGATGGTGGCCGCCGCCTGTGCCCTCGACGTCGCGGCTGTCGCCGCCCGTCGGAAGGAACCAGTGGACGCGGATCTTGCTCATTGGGAGTCTCCGTTTCTTAGGTTGTGGTCGATCTTCTGGCGGAATGCGACCAAGTCTTGATCGGTCCTGAAGTCGTCAGTTCGTGGCAGCCCGTTCAGGGGTGATTGCTCGTCCATGACGATCCGACCCGGTCGGTCGCTCAGGACGATCACTCTGGTCGCGAGGAATGCCGCTTCCTCGACGCCGTGGGTGACAAAGATGACTGTCCGTTTGGTCTCGGACCAGATTCTGTGAAGTTCGTTCTGGAGGCGCTCGCGGGTCATCGCGTCGAGAGCTCCGAATGGCTCGTCAAGCAAGAGCACCTCAGGATCTGCGGCAAGCACGCGCGCGATTTGGCAGCGCTGCTGCATGCCGCCTGAGAGTTCAAAGGGGGCTGCGTCGCCAAACTCGCTGAGGCCAACGACATTGAGCCAGTGGTCTGCAATCTTGTAGCGGTCACTCTTTGACTCGCCGCGAAGCCTTAGAGCGAAAGCGACGTTATCCCTGGCCGAGAGCCAAGGGAAGAGGTTTGACTGTTGGAACACAACGCCCCTGTCCGGTCCGGGGGCGGACACCTGCTTTCCTCCGGCAAGCACAGTCCCCTCAGTTGGCTGGATGAACCCAGCCACGAGCCCAAGGAGAGTGCTCTTGCCGCAGCCGGACGGCCCAACGAGCGCGACGAACTCTCCCGCATCAACATGAAGGTCAAGGCGAGAGAGTGCGTGTACGGGCCCGTTGCTGCCGTCGTAGCTGTGACTGACGCCCTCGAGGGTCAGAGCGATGCCGCCACTGCCTGCGGACAGGGTGTCTGCAGTCAGGGGAGTCATCGTCTTGTCCTCAAGGGCGCTCATTACTACTGCCCTGCTACCTGCTCAGCGAATGACTTGTTAACAGCCTTCTGGTAGGCGCTCTCCGGCTGGACGCTTGGGATCTGCCCAAGCTCCTTGTTGAACTCAGCTGCCGCGAAGAGGTTCGTGGCAAGCCCACCACCGAGGTAGTCAGCACCAATCTGCTGCTCTGCGTTGACGAAGATCAGGTCCTTGAGCTGTGCAAGAGCATCAGCCTCGGGGATCGCCAGCTCGGCTGCGATGAACTTCGCTGCCTCTTCTGGGCTGTCCTGAATGAGCTGCACTGCCTTGTTCTGCTGCTCGGTCCAGATCTTGACGGTGTCTGGGTACTTCTCGATGAACGAGTTGGTGATGACCGAGAGGTCGTACGTCGTCTTGCCTTCCTTGGCGAGATCAGCGCTGGTGATCAGTGTGTGACCGCCGCCCTTGAGGATCTTCGCGAGGTTCGGGTTCCAGACATATGCCCCGTCAATGTCACCACGCGACCAAGCAGCGTAGATCTGGTCTGGCTCTGCGTCGATGATCTTCACGTCCTTCTCAGTCAGGCCACCCTTCTGCAGCGCCGCGAGGAGGCTGTAGTGGGCGGTTGATGCGAGAGGAGTAGCGATCTTCTTGCCCTTGAGGTCAGCGATCGACTTGATGTCAGCCTTGACTGCGAGAGCCTCAGCCGCGCCGATCACATCCTGGATCCAAGGCACTTGGTAAGGCAGTGGCTGTGAGAGGCCACGGGATACAGGGCTTGAGCCGGCGAGGCCGATGTCGACGCTGTTAGCAGCGACTGCCTCGTTGACCTTTCCGCCTGAATCAAACAGCTTCCAGTTGATCTTGGTGTTAGGAAGGGCCTTCTCAAGGTAGCCCTGGTTCTTGACGACGAGGTCGCCATTAGGAATTGCCTGGTAGGCAATCGTGATGGAGGCTGGCGCTGACGAGCTTGAGCTCTTGTCGTCGCTGCCGCCACATGCGGTTACAAACCCTGCTGCTGCGATTGCAGCGGCTGAGATTGCGAGGGTGCGAAGAGCCTTCGGGCTCCGGTTACTGCTGTTCATTGTGAACTGCTCCTTGTTTGGAATTGAAACGGAGTGAAAAGGGGTTGGGGTAGCGCGATTGCCGCAGCGTTAATGGCCCGCGGTGTCGCGCCTGTTACATCGCTTACAGAGGCTCATTGCTTGCCCGCCCATGGCACAGCGATGTTCTCTGCGGTCTTAATAAGGAGGTCGACCGCCACGGCAGTGACTCCGATCAGGATCACGCAGAGAATCGCAACATCTGTCTGCTGGAACTTGGATGTGGACCAAGCGAGGCCGCCGATGCCTGGCACTCCGTTGACGGTCTCGGCGGAGACGATCGTTGTCCACGCGAAACCTGCTGCGAGTCGTGTTCCTGTGAAGAACTGGGGGAGTGCTGAAGGAAGTTGGACATGGCGGATCAACTGCAGCCTTGATGCCCCAAGGGCCCTCGCGGCCTCAAGGCGCCCCGGCGGCGTGGCTTGAATCCCGGCCGCGACTCCGAGCGCGATTGGAGCAAGCGCTGCGAAGAAGAGGAGCCAAACCTTCGAGCCGTCCTCAATACCGAACCAGATGATCAGGATGCTGAAGTAGCCAAGTGGGGGGAGTGCTCGGCCGAAACTGACGAGGGGCTCCGTTACCGCACGGAAGGTCCTCAGAGTGCCCAGTCCAACGCCAAGGAGGACACCGAACACGATTGCGGCCAAGAGGCCGCGGAGCACGCGCCAGAGACTCGCCCAGACATGATCCCAAAGGTAATAGCCCATTAGTCCGGTCTGCCCGTTGTGCTCCGTAACGCCGTCAATGAATCGAGCCCACACCGAGCTTGGCTTGGGCACGAAGACCTCTGGCCAGATCCGCAAAGCGGAGATGACAAACCAGAAAGCAAGAACGATGAACACCCCAATTAGTGCCAATAGGAATGCCCTAAGGCGGGGTGACTTGAAGGCACGAGATGCCGGAGATGCCGATGCTTGGGGACTTTCTTCGCCAAACGCTGGGCTAAAGGTTCTAAATCCGACTGACATTAGGGGGTTTAGAATACACAACTTGCCGGTGTTGTGCCAAAAAGAAGAGCGGCGCCTTTCGGCGCCGCTCGAAGAACTGTGGATTGAGCCTTGCTCAGCTTGAGGTGGGAGCTCAGTCGTCTTCTCTGTCCCAGCCGTCACCACCGTGGTCGGTGTGGCCAACTTCGTCACCCTCGTCTGAGTGGGTGTGGCCGTTTCGGTCACGGTAGGTGTTGCGTCCAGGGCCGCCCTTGATCCTGTTGACATCGGTGCTTCGTCCCGACTCGTGGATGTCGTCGTCACCGTCGCCACCGTCGCTCGCGTCGCTGCCGTTGCCGCCATCCATGTCGTCGTCGCCTTCGTCACCTGAGAGGTCGTCGTCGCCGTCATCACCGCGAACAACGTCGTTACCTGCGCCACCGGAGACGGTGTCGTTCCCGCTTCCGCCTGAAACATTGTCGGCTTCACCTTCGCCGTAGACCTTGTCGTTGCCGGAGCCACCGCGCTCAGTGTCGGTGCCTTCGTCACCTTCGAGTCGGTCGCTACCTGCGCCACCGTCTTCGGTGTCAGCGCCTGTACCACCGTTGATGGTGTCATTTCCGTCGCCGCCGAGTTCGGTGTCGTTCCCGGCCTCGCCGTCAATTACATCGTTGCCAGTGCCGCCATCAATGTTGTCGTTGCCGTCGCCACCGTAGATGGTGTCGTTGCCGCCAAGACCCTTGATCTTGTCGTTGCCACCAAGTCCGCAGATCACATCAGCCTTTGATGTGCCAGTAAGAGTCTCGCTCTTGGAGGTGCCGGTGATAGTGCACTTCTTCTTCGCGGCTACCGAAGCTGTCGGGAAGGCTGCGATCAGAGCGACAGCTGCCGTCAGGGTTGCCAGAGTCATTGTCTTGCCCGTAAGGCGGGCGCCTGTGTTTTCAGTCATGCAGGGAACCCTAAACCCGCTTTACCGCGACTGCAACAAAGACTCACCGGATTCTTACCTGTGAGCCCAAAGGCCCGGCGCTAGCTGTTCAAGAGCAGAACGACAGTGTTTAAGACTTCGTCAACTTGGGTTCGAAGTTGGTCCTGCTGGCCGCCGGCGAGGGCATCCATGATGGTGGCGCTGATAAGGGCGATAGCCGCAAGTCGCGAAGACTTGGAGGCCTTGTTCGTGGCCTTTCCCGGTTGCTGTTTGCAGTCCTCAGCCCAGTAGCTGTTCATGATCTGCATCTGGGCGTTACGAACATCAAGCCAGATGGGGCCGAGTCCGTTCTTGGTCGAAACAGGAGACCCAACAATGGCGGTTGCGAGGACCGGCTCCTCAATCGCCATCTCAAAGAACTCGGTGATCATTGCCCGCAGCCGTGGATATGGCTTGGACATGTCAGCCTGTTCAACAGCTCGTGCAATCTCGAATCCGAGGATCAGGTGGGCAGTCACGAACGCCTGGTTGAGGCACTCATCGGATGATCGGAAGATTGAGTAGTAGGTCTTCCTCGATACCTTCGCGCGCCTCGCAACCTCCGAGATTGAGACCGAGGCTGGGCCTTCCTCTCCAATGAGCTCAAGGGTGGCTCGGACAATTCGTCCCTTCTGGGAGGCAACCACGTCATCGCGTGAGATGTGGTGGTTTCCGCGTGGCAGTCTGGTGAAGGCGTCCTCACCGGTCCGCCAATTGGGGATCAGTCCCGCAGGGTTGTCCTGAGCATTCGCAGTCACGGTTACAAGGCCTCTCCTCCGATGGCCTTGCTTTGAGCGTACCATCAGCACCGGTGAACGATTTCGTCGTCATGGGCGTCGTAAATGTGACTCCCGATTCCTTTTCGGACGGGGGTAAATGGGTCGATCCTGAGGCTGCTGTGAAGCATTCCCTTGACTTGGCGTCCCAAGGAGCTCAAATCTTGGATATCGGGGGCGAGTCAACACGGCCGGGTGCCGAGCCAGTGAGCGTTGATGAGGAGATCCAGCGCGTGATCCCGGTGATCGAAGGGATCGCTGCGACCAGACCCGCGGGGGTTCGCATCAGCATTGACACGGCCAAGGCTGAAGTCGCAGCTGCGGCGATTGAAGCTGGTGCGGACATCATCAACGACGTCACTGCTTTCACTGGCGATCCTGAGATGAGGGCGGTCGCGGCCGGGTCGGAGTGCGACATCTGCCTCATGCACATGCAAGGTGAGCCTCGGACCATGCAGGCAAACCCCACCTACGGGGACGTAGTAGAAGAGATCTGCGCATACCTTCAAGTTCAGGTTGAGGGTTTGGTCCAGGCTGGCATTTCCTCGGGCAGAATCTGGCTCGACCCAGGGATTGGCTTTGGCAAGACAGTTGCTCACAACCTTGAACTCCTGAATCGCCTCGACGAAGTGGTCGCTCTGGGCCACCCGGTCCTGTTGGGAACTTCTCGCAAGAGCTTCATCGGGAAGATCACCGGGGCGCCGGTCGAGGATCGCCTGCCCGGGAGTCTTGCGTCAATTGTGCTCGGCCTTGAGCGAGGTGCGACTATCTTCCGAGTGCACGACGTCGCAGAAACAGTCCAAGCATTGGAAATCGCCTCAGCCGCGCTTGAGGGCATCGCTTGGAAGGGTGAGGAGAAGGCATGACCACTGACCGAGTAACGATTGCTGTCCGAGGGCTGACGCTCTTCACCCACCACGGGATTACAGACGAAGAGCAGGAGGCTGGCCAGCAGCTTGTTGTTGACATGCGTTTTGAATCTGCCCAGCCGATTGGGGCAATGCAGTCTGACGATGTGACTGAGACTGTCGACTACGGACTGGTGAGCGAGCGCGCAGCTGACTTCGCGACCAGCAACCGCTACCGCACGCTCGAGGCGTTGATCAGCGATATCGCCGATGTTCTGATCGCAGAGTTTGGCCTCGCCAAGATCTGGATCCGCGCTACGAAGACCGTTCCGCCGCTGGAGCTTGAGTTCAACGAAGGTGGCGTCTCCGTCGAACTGGAGCGAACCATCTAGTGAGTGAAGTGCGGATCGCCTACCTCGGGCTGGGCTCCAACATGGGAGACCGCAGGGGAAACATGGAGGACGGCATCAAGCTCCTAAACGAGCGTGGAGTGAAGGTCGTCAACTCCTCCTCAGTTTGGGAAACAGAGCCCGTTGGCGAGATCCTTGACCAACCCGACTTTCTCAACGCTTGCCTTGCAGTTGAGACAGACCTTGAGCCGCACGATCTACTCGACATCGTCAAACAGATCGAGCTTGACCTTGGCCGCGACCCGAACGGCCCCCGCCATGGGCCTCGGCCGCTCGACATTGACCTGCTGCTCCTCGGCGACCTTGTCTTCTCGTCAGAGCGGCTGGACATTCCCCACAGAGAAGTCCTCAGCCGCCGCTTCGTGATGGCACCGCTCTTGGAGATCGCGCCCGGTCTAGTTACCCCCACAGGCGAGGACGTAGAGGCAGCCTTCGCAATTCCGCGCGAGAACCAAGAGGTTCGCGTCGCGGGGCCTCCGTTGACCTAGCCGTTGAGCAGGGCGGCCTTGTCGGCCGGCAGTACTGCGGGAACTGGGCCGACTTCGCCAGGGAAAAGCTTTTCAGCCAGTGGCACGCTCGGGCGACCTGCAAGAAGCGGCTTGAAGTCGTCAAGTCCGCCGATCAGCTTGATCGAAGAGAGGATCTGAAGGTCTGCAGCGTTGGGGTGCTCGCCGCCAATTGTGCCTTCAGCGATGAAAGTGTCGACTTGGTCGAGCAGTCCTCTGAACGAGGACAGGTCAGCAGCAACTACCTCAGGAGTGATCCCGTGGATCTTCTTCTCGGCCCAAACCATTTGCTTGGCCGATGCCATCGCGATCGGAAGAGGGATTGGGAGGGAGTCAGGGTCGGCCAGTGCGGTGAGGACGGTCTTTGGGTCGTTCTCAGCGACAGCCCAGAGTGTGCGGCGCACTGTCGCTTGAAGGACGTCGTCGCCCCACTGCTCGGCAGCCTCAACCTTGGCGCGGGCCTCAGGGTCAACGGGGAACAGGCGTGGCTCTTCAGGAACCAGTTGGTCAAGGCGTTGCATGATCCGTCGGGAGCCGACAACACGCTCGCCTTCGAACACGACACCCGGCACTGTGGCCTGGCCAAACATCACGCGCTGGACTGGCTTGTGCATGACCGGCAGAAGGTTGACCTTCTTGACTTCGAAGCCCTTCATGTCGAGAGCCTTCTCAACCGCCTCACATGGGTGAGAGCCGGGGATCTGCCAAAGAGTCGCCTTCATCGTGTTGGTCAGCATAATGGCCCAACCATGCTTCTTGCAGTCGACGTCGGCAACACACAGACCCACTTCGGGACATTCAAGGGCGAAGAGCTCGTTGAGCACTGGCGCTTCGCCACGATCCCTGGCAGCACAGGCGATGAGATCGGCTCGGCACTGCGCAACCTGCTTGAGCTGCGCGGGGTGTCATTCGGTGACATTGATGCCTCGATCGTCTCAACAACTGTTCCGGAGCTGGGAGAGGCTTGGCGTGCCGTTGGCATTGACCACCTCGGCAGCGATCCGATCATCGTTGGCCCAGGGGTAAAGACGGGCATGAGCCTCAAGTACGACAACCCGAAGGAGATCGGGCCCGACCGGCTCGTTAATGCTGTCGCCGCATACGACCGCTTTGGCGACGCCTGTGTGGTCGTTGACTTTGGCACTGCGATCACCTTTGATCCTGTGTCTGCTGAGGGTGACTATCTCGGTGGCCTGATCGCGCCGGGCGTTGACGTTTCCTTGAAAGCCCTCTCCGACAGGGCAGCACGCCTGCCCAACGTTGACCTGACCGAACCTCGCGAGGTAATCGGCAAGAGCACAGTTGAAGCGATCCGTTCTGGTGTCGTCTACGGATTCGCCGGACTTGTTGACGGGATCCTTGAGCGCCTCGAAGCCGAACTGGGTGAGGGACTTGATGTGATCGCCACAGGCGGCCTTGCCCATGTGATCGTCCCCTCTTGCAAGCGAGTCAGCGAGATTGACGACATGTTGACCCTGACGGGATTGCGCCTGATTCACGAACTCAACGTTTGAGGCTCTAACCTCGCATGTCCATGCCAGAGCGCGACTTCCACGAACCATTTGAAATTGGCGGTGTAGCAATACCCAACAGGGTGTCGCTTGCACCCCTTGCCGGCATTGGCAACTGGTTCTTCCGCCTTCAGGCACGCCGCTTTGGAGCTGGCCTGCTCGTGTCCGAGATGGTCAGCAGTCACGCCATCAAGTACGGCAACGAGAAGACTTCCAAGGAGATGCTCCGCATTCACCCTGACGAGCACCCTGTTGCGATCCAGCTGTTTGGTGAGGACCCAGACACGATGGAGCAGGCCGCAGAGGTAGTCGCCGGAACTGGCGCCGACATGATTGACCTCAACATGGGCTGCCCAGTGCCCAAGGTCGTCAAGACAGGTGCAGGCGCGGCACTCCTTCGCGACCATGACCGCGCAGTCGCAGTGGCAGCAGCTGCTGCCCGTGGCTCAGGCTTGCCGGTCACAGTGAAGATTCGCCCAGGCCAGAAGCCGGGCGAGACGGACGGTGTCACGCTCGCCAAGCGCCTTCAAGACGATGCCGGGGTTGCAGGGATTGGCTTCCACCCGCGCCACGCCTCCCAGCAGCACAAGGGCCTTCCCAATTACGACCTCGCTAAGGAAGTCGTTGAAGCACTCGACATCCCGGTAACAATCTCCGGCGGGCTCAAGGACGCTGAAACGGTAAGGCGAGTCTTCGAATACACCGGTTGTGACGCAGTGATGCTCGCGCGGGGAATCATGGGTAATCCTTGGCTCTTCCAAGAGGTCCTTGGCACCCGTGACGAGCCGCCCACTCCTCAGGAGATCGTCGCGGAGCTTGATTGGACGATGGACAAGGCTGTTGAGCACATTGGCGAGGACCGCGCAGGCCGTTACCTGAGGAAGTTTTACCCTTGGTATGTGGAGCGTTTGGACGGCGGGCACGCCCTTCAAGACGCGATGCAGCGCGCTGAAGGCGTTGAGGCTGCCCGCGAGGCATTCCACGCTGCAGCGCTGGCAACCGCCTAAACAGGCCCGCTCACTGCTATGCTGCCGCGTCCCCAAGGGGCGCAAGGCCCCAGGAGGCCAGATCTTGCCAAGAGACGTAATTCTCACCAAAGAAGGCCTTGAGAAGCTCAAGGCCGAACTCGAGCACCTGACAGTTGAACGGCGTCAGGAAGTTGCCGAGCGCATTAAGGAAGCCCGCGAATTCGGTGATATCTCCGAGAACAGCGAGTACGACGATGCGAAGAACGAGCAGGCAATGCTCGAATCGCGCATCGCTCAGCTTGAGGAGCGCCTTCGTAACGCCACAGTCGTGGACGCGAAGAAGGGTGGAACATCAGCTGTACGCATCGGCTCAGTTGTCAACGTCAAGGACGTAAAGACAAACAAGCTCACCACTTTCACAATCGTTGGCTCAGCTGAGGCAGACCTTGCCTCAGGCAAGCTCTCCAACGAGTCGCCGGTCGGCCAAGCCCTGATGGGCCAGAAGAAGGACGCAACAGTCGAAGTCCTTCTGCCCAACGGCAAGAAGCGCAAGCTCAAGATCACCAAGATCGGCTAGAGGTCATGGCCGAAGGCCAGGAGGAGCCAGTCGGCGAGAGCCGCGAGGAGGAACTCGTAGCTGCCCGCCGTGCCAAGGCGGACGCACTTCGCGCTGCTGGCGTCGAGCCGTTCCCGCACTCCTTCGAAGATGTTGAGGCGATCGCCTCAGTTCTTGAGCAGCACGAAGCTCTTGAGAACGGCGAGGAGACGGACTCTAAGCATCGTGTTGGTGGCCGCCTCGCAGCCCGCCGCGGGCAAGGTGGAGCAGCGTTCATGGACCTTGTGGACCGGACAGGGCGCATTCAACTTCTCGTTCAGTCCGACCATGTCGGCGAGGAAGCCTTTGAGGCAATCACCGACCTTGATCTTGGTGACCTGATCGGTGTTGACGGGACTGCAATCCGCACGCGCCGCGGTGAGCTGTCAATCAAGGTTGACGCAATCACCCTGCTTGCCAAGTCGCTGCGTCCGCCGCCGGACAAGCACCA
>CAZZKI010000011.1:0-14666 GCA_964654785.1 uncultured Solirubrobacteraceae bacterium | reverse complement strand
GACCCGGGATCGCTTGCCGAGCGGGCGTCCATCCGCAGCCGCTCGATCACCGTCAGCCCGTCCCTGCGCGACGTCAAGTTCAAGTCCCTTCCGGCGGCGGCGAGTCCCAAGGCCGCCCATGCGGTGGTCATCGGAGCCGACGACCTCGAGGAGGCCGCAGGGCGCGTGTACGACCGGCTCCAGGATGTGTCGCTCCACACACGGGTGCCGGCACACGGCTGGGCAGACGACCTAGTCGACCTGCTGCGAGGCAATGCAGCCACCCCATTGGAGATCATCACTCGCACAGAATTGCGGCGTCGTCGGATCGACGCGCTGACCGAGTCGCAGGGTGCGCTCCTGTCGTTCATTTCGCCCAATCCCCGATTCGAGGTCATCGGTTCGGCAGGCACAGGGAAGACGTGGCTGGCTATCGAGCAGGCTCGGCGATGGGCTCAGCACGGCGAGCGCGTGTGCTTTGTTACCTACGGCAGGGGCGTGGCGCGCATGGTCGAGGACGTCACCAGCGGATTCCCTCGCCGGCAGCGGCCCGACTTCGTAGGGACCTTCCACCAACTCGGGACGGACTGGGGCATCGCTCCCCCAGACGGAGCTGGTCAATCCTTCTGGGAAAGCGAGATGCCACGCCTCATGGGCGAAGCCGCCGCCGCATTGCCAGCTGGGCAGCGCTACTCGGCCTTCGTCGTAGATGAGGCGCAGGACTTCGCCGATGCGTGGTGGCCGGCTCTGCTTGCCTCGGCGGCAGGCGATGACTTCAAGCTGGCCATCTTCCGCGATGATGAGCAGGCGGTCTTCTCGGATCGGCGCGGGCGACCATCCGTTGATCTCGTGCCTTTTCGCCTGACGGACAACATGCGGAACGCGCGATCTATCGTCGACACATTTCGGCCGCTCGTCACTATGCCACCCAGGTCCCGCGGAGGAGACGGCTACGGCGTGAGGTTTGTGCCTTGCAGCCCTGGGGAGGAGATTCCCTCGGGCGATGAGCTAGTGGTAGGCCTCCTGGAGCAGGGATGGCTGCACGAGCACATTGCTCTCCTTACGACACAGCACCGGCATCCTGTGCAGAGGGAGTACGACGACAAGGATGCCTACTGGTCGCGACTTGATGACAAAGACGAGATCTTCTACTCAACGGTCTCCGGCTTTAAGGGGCTCGAACGACCAGTCGTCGTACTCGTCGTCGACGGATTCCACGAGGGGCTAGAGCCTGCGAGTGTCATGTATACGGGAATGAGCCGCGCCCGTGACCTTCTCATCGTCGTCGGAAGTCCAGATCTTGTCGCCGCGGCTTTGGGCGAGGCCTCCATGAGAAGGCTGATGGCCGGCCAGGAGTGAGGCTGGGGCCCTGTTCGTAGTGCATTGAGGCCCCTTTGACTGAGTGACGTGGACCCGAGTGTCAGGGTGCGCAGGTAGCATCGCCGTACGAATTGGGGGGAAGCCATGGCTAATCCGACTGCTTGGCGTCGCTACATCCAGGCTCTCAAGGGTGCCTCACCACACCCAGGCTTGGCACGATTTGCCGCAAGGTTCAACCTTGCTACCGCCTTTGATGGGGTGAACCTCGAAGGCGTTGCACAGCCGACAGTGGCTGCGTACTCCGCAGCCATTCGCGTGTCACTGTCGTATTCGGCAGTGGAGGCGCTGGATAGTGCCCTGGGCAGGCGGACTGGCCGGGACTTGCTCCCAAGCAGTGAGCTGGCAGGGGAATATCGCTCGCGATCCTGCGACCATCTCAGAAGGCAGCTGGAGGAGTTGACCCAGTCGGGAGCTCTTCGCGTCAAGCTCATGGATCTTGCTTCCGACCCGGAGCTCGCTGATGTCATGCCGGTGGCTTCGGCCCTTCGGCATCTCGTGTTTCACGGAGACTTCACCGCTCATGGAGCGGGTGCCGCACAGTCCCGCGGAGCCCGTGCCTTCATGGAGGCCTTGGCGGATGCACTGCTCGCCCATGCGGATGAGTCATTTGAGTTGTTCTTGGATCGCGAGGCGATTGGTCCGTGGGATGTCCGTCGTCGGAAGACGTGCCCATCATGTGGTGTCGCTATCGGACAGATCCATGCCAGGGGCTGCGACATCGCGCTATGCAAGACACATGGGCACCAGCGAAGTACCTGCTTTGAGGATGGCAGGCATGGCCCTACGAAGTACTGGGGTGTCTTCCCGGGGACCATGGATGCGTTCAAGCGCGGTTGGGTGATCCGTCACGAGGGGCGTGACATGCCAGACATCGTCAAGGTGATTTCCGAACTTGAATGGGATCTGAGCACGGAGCGTTTCGTTTAGGAGGAGTCCTAGGTTGAGCGGTAGTTGCTGCATACGGGGGGCGTTCCTGACGACGCGGTATCTGGAGTTCATTGGCGAGGACGCTGCTCCGGGGGCAAGTTCGGCCAAGTTCTATGAGGCAAGTGTTTCCGGGAAGTCAGCCTCGGTGCGCTTCGGCAGGATGGGATCCCAGGAACAAACCAAGACGACGACCGACGGTACACCTACGGCTGTCTCTCGCGAAAGTCACCGAGCACGCGGAAGTGGCCGCCTTCCTCGCACGCGTCGCCGCCCACACGCTTGTTACCGAGGCGAAGCTCGATGGCATGGCAGTCCGCGCCGATTACGTCGACGGCACTCTCACTCAGGTCGCTACTCTGTAGCACTTGGTCATATTGGTCGTGTTGGGAGACTTCTTGTTCTCTAGGCCCTTCGTACATGGCCGTTGAGGTTGTCTGCCAAACGCAGAATTCAGGCCAGGGTATGGGCGAGTAGTCGAAACTTTGTTGGATCATCACCACCCACTGCCCAGCGTGCGAAGTGCTAGGCGCCCTCCGCAAGTTCGGCCAGCAATTCGGGCGGGCAGGACGGATTCCCAGCCACGTGATGACGAAGCCCATCGTCATTCGTCCACATCTTGAGTAGTTGCGGCGGGCAACTGGGATTGCAGGCAATTTTCGCCCTGAGGGATTCCCTAGTGGCTAATTCGAGCAGGAGCGGAGCAGGGCTCGAAGGGTTTCCGGCGACAAAGCTCGCAAGGGTCGTGCTCGCAAGGTCGTCAGGTCGTCTCGCGAACTCTTCAAGCAATTCCGCGGGGCAACTCGGATTGCGGGCAACACCCAACGGATCGCTGACTGCCAACTGCGTGATTAGATCGGGTGGGCAAGAGCGATTAGACGCCACGTGGCCAGCCAGATGGTTAAGGGTTGCGAGTTGAACTAGGAGAGTAGGCGGGCACGAAGGGTTCTCCGCTACGGTGAAGCAGCAGTCGTCGTCGCCCGCCAATAGAGGGAATAGTGCGACCGGACACGACGGATTCTCTGCCAGGCTTTCCCGACAGTCCTCATATTCGGCGAGCTCTGCAAGCAACTCCTGGGGACAGGACGGATTTCTTGCCACTTCCGATCGACAGCTCTCGTCGTTGGCTAGGTCAACGAGCAAGTTCACCGGACACGCTGGATTTGAAGCCAACTGAAACTTGAGATCAAAGGAGTTGAGGTCACCTGCGACTTCCACGAGAAGGGTGGGTGGACTAGCCGGATTCCTTGCAATAGCAATATGGCAGTCTTGATCCTTCGCAAGTTCGGTAAGTAGATCTGATGGGCAGGCGGTGTTATCTGCCACATTGAATCGACAATCCTCGTCTGTGGCCAAAAGCCTTAGGAGCCCCGGTGGGCACGATGGGTTGCCTGCCACTATCGCGCGGATGCTTTCGGGTTCGATGAGGTCCGCGAACCTGGCCTCAAGGTATTGCTCAAGGTCATCACCCTCGTAGTCTTCCCACTCATCAGTTACGTTATCGTGGTCCATGAATCGCTCCTCAAGCGCCGCTTGTGTTCTCGATCGAGTGTTTGAGTTTGCCGCTATTGACTGTAGGAATTCGCCCCTCTTCACCATGTTCTCTAGGAGTGCGTCGGGTGCGACTGGATTGGATGCCACGGCGCCTCTCACGTCTGAGAGGGGATCTTTCGACAGCGAGTCGAGTGCCGAGACCGGGGTCTTTGAGTGACCCGCCACTAGGGTTCGGACGAATTCGTCGCTGTCGTGAGACAACGCCGCCAACACAAAGTCGGGGACATCATCACGAGAAGCTAATTGGCGCCGCACCCACCTGGAGGGATGCTGGGCTAACTCACAAATCTTCGACAGGGCCGTGGCGGGATGACCCGCCGCGATGATGGATTGGCACAGAGCATCCGACTCGGGATCGCCCGTTGGCGACCACCAGCGCAGCGATAGAGTACGAAGGCCGCGCCGCTCAAGTGCATCAGTGAGGTTGTCGTCTAGGACGAGTGGCTCATTGGCCAGGGCGTCGCGAGCTCCCTCGCCATCTTCGTCAAAGCACTCAGCCAGAAAGATCAACCAGGAGTCACTGTTATCGCGATCAAGATTCGCTGCCACGGCCTGCAGAGCCATGTCCCTAGCGTGAGTCGAGACCAGGAGGCCGGGATCACCCCACATTGACCGCACTAGGTCGTGTCGCTCGCCTGCGGAGATGGACGGAAGGGAGTCTTTCAGTAATTGCGCGAGACGACCCGACACAGCTCCGAGAGCTGCGGGGCGGAGCGAGCCAAAAATGGGGCTGGGCGCGACCCAAGCCACGACGAGGTAGCCGCTCGGCTTGCCGGCGTCCGCGTCCAATGCGACGTAAGGAGCGTTGAAACTCATGTTGGCGTCAGCAAAGAAGACAGGGCCGTTGCTGTTGAATTCACCCAAAATCAAGGGTGCAGCTCCCGTAACGATTCGCAATAGCTCAAACCATGGATCCATAGACATTGGATGCAGAACGGCGACCGCTGACATACCCTCGGCGTCCGACATCTTGATGACCGGATACACGCCATCGCCGGAAGTGACGCAGAAGTAACCGTCAATCTGGCGTGTGGCGGCGTCAATGCCTTCGTCGTCCCAGTTTCCAAAGATCCGAGGTGCTACCCCGGCTTGTCCAGACTCAACATTGAAGTATCCGTCCACAAGCAACTGCGGGTTCGATTCAACCAAGACTCGCCGAAAGTACTCTATGTGGCATGCATCCTGTGTCTGCCGAAACCAGGAACGCACGAGGTCTGGCTCTGACTCAACTTGGCACCACAGCAGGCCGCGATTGGCGCGCATCGGAGTATCGACATACAAGGTCGCTGCGACTGGACCGTCAAGTGCTTCCACCGCCTGCTCGTAGAGTTTGGCCGCTGAAGCGACGTCCCCCACCTCTCTGGACATTCGGTCAGCGGCCTCCACCAGAGCTACGGGGTCCGCAAGCTCGAAAGCGATTTTGGAATAGGCCCGACCCTTCCGGCGCAAGGCCTCCGAGTCACTTTCGTTCATCAACATCGAGCATGCCTGGATAGCGGCGGCTGCGACGTCGCCAAATCCGCTTTCAAGGCTGCGCAGGAGGTTATCCCACGCCTTGGGTGCTGCTCCCTCGCTTATCACCTCCTCCACAGACCTAAATGCGAGCCAGATCGTCGCTGCTGCTGCGGTATCGGGACTAGGGGATTCTTGGAGAGAGCGAACTGCTTCCATGAGATCGTCCCGCCCCGATATATGGGACATCTGGGAGATCGCATCCATCTCGTTTTCGAAGTGTGACCAGTCACACCGCGGAAGCTTCTTGATCACCTCTGTGGGCAGTGCATCGGGATCTGGGAGTGACAAAAGCATGGAGAAATCCATGGAAGCCCCGAATCAATCAAGCCAGCGGAGAACCGCTCAAGCGTGAAGGATAGATGTTCCGTATCTGTGAAGTCTAGCCCTGCCGTGAGGTGAAGGGTAGCCTGCCACGGGACAAACTTGTTGGCCACTTGATTCATTGTCGCGTGGCAGAGCAATGGTTGCAGCATTCCGACGCCGAGTCGCTCCTCTGGCTACGCCCGCTGGTCGAAGTTCAAAGAATACGTGCGGTATACGTGGAGCGTGAGCTCATTCGCAAGAGCAGACCACTCGACTCATAACGATTCGTGTCGCCGACTCGGGTGGAGGGAAAGTCATCAGGCGAGAGAAGCCAGGGCGAACTGACCTGTCACGTTCGCGATGCCGGCCGCCTCATGGGAACATGAATCTCGGAGTACAGGTGACGCTCAAACCGCAGGTCGCTAACCCTATGGCATCAGTCTGTCTCTGGGTTGAGGGCTCAAGCGTCTGGAGGCGCATGTAGTTCAATGACCAAGCGCGATCCCGACATCGTGACGTTTGGAAGTGGAGTATCGCGATGTCTCATGAGTATGTAAAAGTAGAAGAATTCATCAATGGCCCCTTCAATGGGTCCATAGGCATCCATCTTAATCAGCCATGCTAAGTGTGCCGTGTTGAGCCTGCGGTCAGCAAAACCTCCAACAATTTGCTTGGCAAGTTTCTCTTCAAACAAGATTTCCCCCTTTACCAGATAGTGGACTCTCAAGATTTGGATCCTTTGAGGATCGCAAGTCCCTTTCAGGGATTCAGGTCAAAGGGCGAAGTGGACTGTCGTCGCGGCTGTGACCGTTACTGGCAAAGCGTCAAGGCGCCAGAGACGATTAAGTGAGTTACGCTCTCACGCACTGAGATGACTGTTTTAGACATGCAGCATGGATTCGACAGCAGCATTTAGCGTCGTCCACAGGGCGACCGGACGGGGGCCCGATGCGACTGACTGACGGGCGTTGGGTCATGTCTGCTCAGGACCTTGTCTCCGAGCTTGAATGCACGCACCGTGTCGCTCTAGATGCTGCGCTGAAACTCGGTCATCTTTCAGCTCCCAGCGCGGACGAGGGCATGCTGCAGGTCTTGCAGCGCAGGGGACTGCAGCATGAGGAACAGCGCCTGAGCGCACTGACTGGGCAACGGATCTTCAAGGTCCCTACTACAGACTTCCCAACCCTCGAAGATCGTCGCGTCGAATGGGAGGCGACCCAGCAGGCGATGCTGGACGAGTACGACGTCATCTACCAGGCCACTCTCTCCACCGGGGACTTCGTTGGGATCGCGGATTTCCTCGTGGTGTCACGGGATGAAATGGGCTCGCCACGTCGGGCCCCTGATGGACGGCTCATCTACGAGCCCGTGGATGCGAAATCAGCGATGTCGGCCAAGAGGGCGGCAGCGCTCCAGGTAGGCGCCTATGCGGAGGCGCTCACCCGCTTGGGCTGGCCGCAGCCCATCAGCGTCCACCTGTGGCTCGCGGGGGAAAGGAATGACTGGATCGGCCAGGCCGATCGGCTCATTGCCGTCGCCAAGGAAATTCGCGAGAGGCTCCAGGCAAAGCTGCCGGGACTCGGACAGGTGCCGACTCCCGACTGGGCACCTCCCCGCGAGGCATGTGCGCGCTGTCGGTGGTCCGACTTCTGCGACGAGGGCAGGCATCGAGATCGCGACCTGTCATTGATCCAAGGCATCCGCTCGACCACGCGCGAGCGACTCGTCGCATCAGGGTTCCACACCATCGAAGACATGTCAGTAGCTCAGGATGCTGACCGTCCCACTCGCGTCGGCCCGGAGACCTTTGAGCGCCTGCGAGCCCAAGCCGACTTACAGCTCCGAGGCGAAGCGGCAGCCCGCATCATCTGGGAGGTCATCGACCCGTCCAGGCTCTCGGCCCTGCCGACTGTGTCCGCGGGTGACCTGTGGTTCGACATGGAGGGATTCCCCGGGTGGGACAACGGGGTCAGTCTGGAATACATGTTCGGCATCGGCTTCCTTGAGGGATCAACTTTCCGATTCAAGGCCTTCGAGGCGCAGGATCGAGTGGAAGAGCGCCAGGCGTTCATCGACTTCGTGGACTTCGTCGTTGACCGTCAGCGGCAGTATCCCGATCTTCACGTGTATCACTACGCCGACTATGAGCGGCGGACTCTCCTTGAACTCGCACAACGGCACGGTGTCCGCGAACAAGAGGTCGATCAACTCATCCGCAGCGGGACCCTGATCGACTTCTATGAGGTCGTTAGACACGCAATGCGCTTCTCGACCGAGTCGCTCTCACTGAAGTACATCGAGCCTGTGTATGGCCGCACGCGACCGAAAGGTGAGGAGGACGTGAGCAATGCGCTCGGGTCCGTGGTCGAGTTCGAAAAGGCCATGGCGGCCCGTGAGTTAGGAGACGAAATGCGGGCGCGCGAAATCCTCGAGAAGATTCGCCTCTACAACGAAGACGACTGCCTGTCGACGTATGAACTCGACAGATGGCTGAGATCGATCTCGGCGGCGGACAGTGGGATTTCGACCCGGGGCGACATACCGCCCATCGATGACGACGACACGGATGAGGAATCCGCTGCCGCCGCTATCAGGATCGCCGACGAACTTCTCAGGGATGTGCCACTCGATCGGGCCGCCCGGACACCTGACCAGCAGGCCCTCGCCCTGCTCGGCAACATGCTCGATTTCCATCGCAGAGAGGAAAGGCCGCAGTGGTGGAAGATCTTCGACTGGGCGCAGGCCGAGATCGCCATTCTCGAAGACGACCCCTCGGTCCTCGTCGTCGATGAGGCTGAAGTCGGCACGTGGGGCAAGACGGGTCGACAGAAGAAGCTACGCCGAAGTGTTATCGTGCGTTCACTCACGCAACAAGCGCGCGACGTCTTCGATGCCTCCGGTGCCGTGTTCCTGCTTTACGGCAGTGCACCAGACGGAATGTTCCAGCCTGCTGCCTCCCCGCGCGGATTCCAAAAAGCGAACATCAGGGAAGTTCACCGCGATCACCTGGTCATCGAGGAACTTGAAGGATTCGACGCTGCCACGTGGCCAGACGCACCCATCGCCGTGCTGCCTGGGCCCCCCACAGGGGCCAAGCCGATTCGGGATGTACTCCAGCAACTCGGATCGCACGTGGCACAGGCACGTGCTGCCGGCAGCAACCCATGGCCTGACACCGTCTGGGTAGACCTGCTGAAGGGCGAACCGCCGCGACGCAGGCAGTCGTTCCCGCACTCGGATGACCACATCAGCGATATCGCTGAGGCACTTCGCGAGTCGAGGTCATACGTGGCTGTGCAGGGGCCCCCGGGCACCGGGAAGACGTACGTGGGATCTCGAGTCGTCAGCCGCCTGGCAAAGGAGGGCTGGCGAATCGGGGTCGTAGCGCAGTCGCACGCGGTCGTCGACAACTTCCTCGAGGCAGTGCACGAATGCGACGCGGGCGTTCCTATCGGCAAGGAACCGCAGACTGGAAGGTCCGCCACCCATCCCTGGGAGGTGACCAAACTCGTTGATTTCACCGACCGCCAGACTGCCGGCTTTGTGATCGGCGGGACCACGTGGACTCTGTGTCGTCCAGCCGTGCGTGACCTCCAGCTAGATCTCCTCGTCATCGACGAGGCGGGACAGCTGTCACTGACGAACGCGGTAGCCGCGAGTGCCTCGGTGCAGCGCGTACTGCTTCTCGGCGATCCTCAGCAACTTCCTCAGGTGAGTCAGGGTAGTCATCCCGAGCCAGTCGAGGTCTCGGTCCTGCAGCACCTGAGCGGCGGCGAACCCGTGCTGCCTCCGGACCGTGGCTATTTCCTCGAGAAGACCTATCGAATGCATCCAGAACTGACGAGGCCTGTCTCGCGACTGCAATATCGGGGGCGGCTGTCGGCGGCGAGTGTCACCTCGCAGCGCGGCCTCGAAGGAGTGCCCTCAGGTGTCATTCCGACCCCTGTCGATCACGAGGGGAACACTACATCGAGTCCGGAAGAGGCGGATGTCGTCGTGGACATTGTCCGCGACCTGCTCGGGCACTCCTGGCAGGACGCGAAGAACGAACAACCGCTGCCGCCGAGGCCGCTTCTGGGCGAGGACATCATCGTCGTTGCTGCTTACAACGCTCAAGTGAGGCTTATTCGACGGCGGCTGGAAGAGGTAGGGATCGCTGGTGTGCCTGTCGGCACCGTTGACAAGTTTCAGGGCCGAGAGGCGGCTGTCGTCATCGTGAGCATGGCGACCTCAAGCGGCGAAGACCTGCCGCGGGGGATCGACTTCCTGCTGTCACCGAATCGCCTCAATGTGGCCGTATCGCGCGGCCAGTGGGCGTGCTACCTGGTGCACAGCCCGGCATTGCGCGAGGTGGCTCCATCAAGCGTGGATGGCCTGGGCTACCTCGGCGCGTTTCTTGGGCTTGCAGACTGATCGGGCAAGGCCCACCTTGTGGGCCTACTCGGAAGTCTCGACGTAGCCCTTCTTGGTCTTCTCGGCAATCAGCTTCTCCGCATGTGCACTTGCGGCATCGTCTGAGTCGAAGTCTTTGACGGTCGTCTGGCCCGTGGCGCCGATCTTGCCAAACCGGACCGTGACCGTTGGGCCCTCCACGTCGACCTCCCAGAACTTGGCCGAGTTGGACGTGCCCCGATCGGCATCGGCACCCGTGAATTCGAAGTACCTTTTCATGATTCCCCCACTCCGGCGAATTATGCGATTTCCGGCTGGTGGTCAGGGTAGGGCTCGGAGGAAGCCCGTGGGCTGGAAGTCATCTTGATCAAAGATTCCCTTACCCGATGTCGGAGGGGCGACCTAGACTGCGGCTCGCAGCATGAAACGGGGGAATCGTGGCCAAGACCATCAACGTGACCTGGCAAGGCCAGGAGGCTGTCTTTAACTTCAAGTCCGTAGACCGCACCGCTCTCTATGGCAAGCGCAGACGGGTCGCCTTCGATGACAGCGGAGAGCCCTGCACGCGCGCGTCCCTGCTTACCGATGGATCGCTCTTGCTCAAGTCCGGTATGACCGGCCAGGGCTACTTCCTTCCGGATGGACGTTGGGTGGCGCAGGGGGATTTGGAGGGGATCAATTCCGATGGTTCCGCAGCTGAGCTGGTGCCCAGCACCCTTGGGGTGCCAGTGCCGTTGGAAGGTCCATTGTCGCCCGAGGACGTCCTCGACCTGAAGGTCGAGACGGTGTACGCGATGGACCCCGAGACGCTCCCCGATGACTTGAAGGGCAACCTCGATTCGGGTGACTGCTATCGGTTCGAGTTCAATTTCCGCCCCGACTACCGAGCCGAGACCGCCGTCCTCCTGGCCAACCCAGAAGGCGTGTGGGCCCTTGTGGGGAGTCCCGTGAGCTACACGTGGTCAGAGTTGGGGAGAGCAGCCGACGTGGTCACGGACGCTGCGGGCGAAGACGACAGCGACGACCTCGACTTCGAGATGTTCTAGGGGGAGCCATGTTGAGGATGCACGTCGCCAACTCGGGGGCCCGAGACGCAACCGTCATTGCCACCAGCAGTCGACCCGCCGCAGGGCCTACCGCTGGCAAAGAGGGCAAGCCCGTCGTGTTCCGCCGCTATGTCACAGCAGGCGCGGGCAAGTTGCACGAAGACCTTGCTCAGGAATTGGGCGATGACTACGCCCAGGCCCTGATCGACGGAGATCCCGAGGTCGACCTCAATGCTGTAGGCCGCTACATCGAGGGCACCCAGGGGATCCTCATCGGCTCGCAGGGCGAGCCCCTTTACTGCGCCCCCCAGGTGTGGGAGATCACCTACGCTCCTGATGGCAGCGAGACCGATCGTCGGGCCCCGGTCGACGTGGCCCCGACCGTCAACGAGCCCACGCCACTGGCCTGGACCGGGCGAAAGATGCCCAAGGGCGAGATGCTCCACCGATTTGCGGTCAGGCGGACGCTCCAACTACAGCATGTTGATGGCGTGACCTTTGACTTCCTCTTCGCCATGGCCAAGGAACTTGCTGACGACGGATCCGTCGTCCTGCTCGGCTCCGGGCCGGATGGGAAGGGCCCCCTCGTTCTTCAGTTCAACGGGGTGTCGTACCGCGGCTTTCTCGAAGGCCGCGTCGACGGAGAGCGCTACCTGCTTCTGCTCCACCTGAGCAACATGGAGCTCAAGCGGCCGCAGGTTGTCGCCAAGGACAGTGAGGGGGCGAACGAGGAGTGATCACTTCAGAGACGCTCGCACGCTTGCAGGCCTATCGCGCCGCGGTTGCCTCCCGCTATCAGCCCGTACTCCCTGGCGACATCACGTCGAAGATCCACGGCAACTGCCTGGTCAGCCCCAAGATCGACGGTGAGTTGTGGTTCCTCCTTCAAGCGGAGGGCGCCTGGCTGCTGACCGCACCGAATGGCCGGACCATCGCTGATGACGCGGCACCGGTGCTCAGCGCAGCCGCTTCAGCGAGCCTGCCTGCCGACATGATCATTGCGGGCGAGTTGTACGCGCCGTCGACCGGAGAAGACCGGGAGCGCGTGGGAGGCGTCGCTTCTGCGATCGGATCAGGCAGTCTGGCAGGCCTGGCCTACGCGGCCTTCGATGTCGCGTCGGCTCCCGGAGTCGACCCGGTGGCCACTCCCTACGGCGACCGCTACGCACTCCTCGCCTCGCTGCCAATCGAGGGGCCGCTGCACCGCGTGCCAGTCGAAGAGGCGGCTGGTGGCTCTGCAGTTGAGGAGCTCTTCAGGTCGTGGGTCGACCAGCAGCGACATGAGGGCATCGTCGTACACGGTGAGGACGGCCGCTCCTACAAGGTCAAGCCCAGCCTTGACCTCGACGGCGCGATCATTGGCTTCACCGAGCGTCGCTCTGACGACGGCGCCCTCGAGGTACGCAGCCTGCTGCTGGCCCTGAGTCATCCTGATGGCGGATGGGTTCCCCTTGCGGCCGTCGGCAACGTCGGAGACTCTGCGGCCCGCAAGGGCCTGCACGCCCAGCTTCAAGAGCTTGTGTGCCCAAGTGATTACCGACGTACGAGCGACAACTCCGGTATCTCCTACCGCTTCGTCGAACCCAAGCTCGTCGCAGAGGTGCGGGTTTCGGACGTCCAGTCAGAGGACGCCAAGGGACAGCGACTACGCGATCCGCGTTTGGACTACACCCCTGACGCAGGATGGAAAGTGGACGGCTGGGCCGCATCCGCATCCCTCATCCACCCATCGCTCCAGCGCATACGTTCCGATAAGGCGGCTTCGGCCGCTGACTGCGGCTGGAATCAGATCGAGCGTTTGCTCCCCGCCCCGCTCGCGGACGGGGACGAGGCTGTGTCGGAGCCCCGCATCCTGCGCCGGCAGGTTTGGACCAAGCAGGGCAAGGACAAGGTTGACGTACGCAAGTTGCTCGTCTGGGAGACCGGCAGGCAGTCGCTCGGTTTCGCGCCCTATGTCGTGCACTGGACCGACTTCAGTGCTGGGCGCAAGGCGCCACTGGCTCGCGAGGTGCGCCTAGCCCCCACGGAGGAAGAGGCCATGCGCATCGCTGAGCAGATGATCAGCGACCACGTGAAGAAGGGCTGGGAGCCGGTCTCGTGAGCTCGATGTTTGACCCTCCCCCGCCACGCCGTCGGGGCGACGACTGCTTCACGACGATGCTCTCGGGCACGATCTTCTTGATCGTCCTGTTCGTTGTGTTCACGTTGGTGGCGAGTTGCATCTTCGGCTCGGGTGAATAGCAGAAACTTCCTCCGAGGATCCCGGACCTCGTGTAGCGTCCACCCACCATCTACAAAGAACGGGGGCTTGTCATGGCCACATGGCAGCAGGTTCGGAACTACATCTTCTCGAAGTATCAGGTGTCCAACGATAACGGCAACTTCCTGACGCTCGTCTTCGACATGGGCAATGGTCGCTCGCAGATGGTGCATGTGGGGCAGATCGAAGCCGGAGAGATGTCGTCAGTCATTTTCTCATCGCCATTCGCCGACAAGGCAAGAGTTAGTGCGGATCGCGCACTGAATGCAACGGAGGTGGTCCCGGCAGCCATCAAGAGCATCGGAGACTACTACGCGGTCTCACACACGCAGCTCCTTGGCACCATTGATGAGCCCGAGATCGACTGGCCCATCATCCTGGTGACCACGCACGCTGACCAACTGGAGCAGCACCTCGGTATCGGAGACAATTTCTAGGACTCCAGAGGCGGAGCGACACCCAGTGGCTTTCGCTGGTGGGCTATGTCCCGTGAGGCTCCTGCGGCTGGAACTTACGCAGATGGGACAAGCATGGCGCTGGCCCAGGCGGGGACGTCACTGAGCCGCTCTGGGCTGGACAGGGCAACGATGGTCGCGTGGATGCCGCGGGGCTGCTGTTGGGGCCACGGGGTATAGCCGTCGGTGAACACCACAACGACGTGCGGTCGTGGCGAGAGCTCGGCCGCGGCCGCCATACCGACGCCCATGTCCGTGCCCCCGCCGCCTTCAAGCCTGAGCGAGGAGACGTCGCTACGGGAGCGTATGCGCTGGACGGGGTAGGCCTCGGCGTCGCAGCAGATCACGTCGAGCGGTGCTGACACCCCTGCCGCACGGGTGATGCCAACAACCTCGCCGAGGAACAACGTGAGTTCATCTGAAGTGATGCTGCCCGATGTGTCCAGGATGACGCAGACACGGGGAGGGGCAGGCTGACGCATAGCCGGCAACAGGATGGTGGAGCCTGAGGCCCGGACCGCTTGCTGGCGCCGCGATGGCCGCATGTACGTGTAGTCGCGCCGGCCGGCCACCGTGGAGATCTGACGTCTTACGTGGCCCGCGAGTACCTCGCGCCACGGAACCCGTGGGCTGAAAAGCTCTTCAGCCCACCGCTGTAGACCAGCCGGAACCGAGCCCACGGACTTGGCGTGCTGAATGATGTCGTGGGCGACTCGATCACGGATGTTGTCCTGGTGGTCTCGTGTCGCGGCGGGGTAGGTGCCGTCGTCGTCGGGCAGTTCGTATGAGCGAGGGGAACCACCCGCGCCTGACCCGCAGTCGTGCACCCACTCCACCTGCCGTGGGTGCCTGCTCGCA
>CAZZKI010000010.1:0-15798 GCA_964654785.1 uncultured Solirubrobacteraceae bacterium | reverse complement strand
TGGTAGAGCACTTCACTCGTAATGAAGGGGTCAGCGGTTCGAATCCGCTCGTCGGCTTGGTGTTTCCAGTGCGAGGTGGCAGTCTCACCTCAACAGGACGTGACATTAGAGCACTGTTGGAGTAGCCTTCGCCATTGTTGTAGCGACCGAGTACTGGGAGGGACTCGTGGCTTCTACACCTAGCACCCACATTCAGCGTTTCCGCTGCTGCTCACGGAGCACTCATGCCGCAGAGCTACTCGCTGTGCTTGTGCTGGCCGTCGCCTGCTTCCCTAACCCCGCTCAGGCAGCGACTGCAGCCAGAACAGGCCCGCCGAGCGCCATGACTGTCCTTGGAGACTCCATCTCAGCCGGTACGGGTACAGCGGGCCTACCCAGCACGGAGCAGAAGGGGAATTCATGGGCGACTGGTGACAACACATCCGTCAACAGTTATTACCTCCGACTCAAGGCAGTCAACCCGGCGGCAACGACTACCAACCAAGCCTCCAACGGTAAGAAGATGTCTGACGCAGCAGGGCAAGCCAACTCGATGCCCTCCTCGACCGATCTGGTCCTGATCGAAATGGGCGGTAACGACCTCTGCAAGGACACGGTTGACCAGATGACTTCCCCCTCCACCTACCGAACCCAGTTCGTCAGCGCACTCAATGCGATCCAGGCGAAGAACCCCGACGCTCTCACGTTCGTCGCGAGCATCCCAGACATCTACAACCTGTGGTTCCTGCGAGGTGCCCCCGCGCCGCCACAGGACCAAGTCAGCTCGCGAGCGGGCACAGCGCGAACCTTCTGGGACACGCTCAGCGTTATTCCCTGCAAGTCACTTGTGGACAACCCGACTGACATGTCGTACGCAGCCAACTATCGGCGCTGGCAGGTGCGCGACCGAACCATTACGTTCAACTCGATCCTCAAGGAGGAGTGTGAGAAGCGACTGCGCTGCAGGTTTGACGACAACGGCCTGTTCAAGTTCAGCTCCAACAGGATCGCTCCGTTCGAGAACGCAGTTGACCCGTTCCAGCCAAACCTCTACTCGAGCTATTTGCCGCGAGCTCAATGGCAGTTTGTTGATGACGACATCAGCACAATTGACCACTTCCATCCATCGCTATCCGGCCACACCAAGCTCGCCAGAGTTGGCTGGGAGAACGGCTACGACTGGACTGACCAGACTCCTCCAGAGGGAACCGAGCCCACTGTGGATGTTGCGCCTCTCACAACAACAGGCATCTATCGAAAGAAGCCGTCGGTCACTTTCTCCTACGGCGACACCGCTGGCGTCAAGGGGATCGAATACCGCGTCAGCGCAGATGGCACGACTGGCAGTTGGCAGACAGCTATCGGCACGGCAGTTGCCGTCCAACCTTCGGGCAGCGGCCTGAACACATTTGAAGCGCGAGCAATGGACCGCAACGGCAACCTAAGTGCCTCGCAGTCCTACCAGCTCAGATGGGATCCAAACGCCACTGCTATCTCGACAACCGCCACATCTGTTGCTGCGGCTGCAACCTCGTACCGCCAAACAACTCTCTCGTGGACGCCACCTGCGGACGACGGAGCTTCGCCTATCACCGGGTATCGGGTTGAGATGTCAACCAATGGCACCACCTGGACTGATGCTCTCGGATCAACTGCAACGGGCACCTCTGCGACTGTCACAGGACTTGCTCCCGCCACGGCTTATCAGTTCCGAGTGAAGGCGATAAACGCAGTGGGGACTAGTACCGCTTCAAACATTGCCAGTGCCACAACTCGGGCACTCACTGCACCGCTCGCACCTGTGGCCACGAATGCGCTCGGCGGACAGTCCGGTGGCTCACTTGTATCGTGGTCTGCGCCAGCTGACGACGGTGGCATGCCGATCACTTCCTACACGGTGGTTGCCTCACCCCAAGTCAACGGAATCACCCCAAGCTGCACAACAGCCAGCACTTCCTGTTCGGTTACGGGCCTCGTCAACGGCAGCTCCTACACATTCAGCATCACGGCCACTAACGCGATAGGGACAAGCGCAATTGCCGAAGCTGGGCCCGCTACGCCGCTTGCGGTACCAACCGCGCCCTCAGTTGAAACTGCCACTGCTGCTCCCGGCCAAGCGACCGTCACTTGGAACGCGTCTTCAGCGGACGGCGGGCTGCCGATCACCGGATACACGGCCTACGCGATCCCTCAAGGGGGCGGCGAGGCAAAGACCTGCACCACAGGTCCTTCCGCAAGGTCGTGCACTGTCACCGGACTGGTGAACGGCACCACGTACACGTTCAGGGTCACTGCGTCTAACTCCTACGGTGCAAGTCCGCAGAGCTCACAGTCGAATCCTGTTACCCCGATCTCTGTGCCGTATCCACCAGCTGTCCCCTCAGCAGTCCTCGGCAATGACTCCATCACCATCAACTGGACGGCACCAGGAAACGGTGGTTCCGCGATCACCGGATACACGGCCTACGCGACCCCACAGGCCGGCGGCGCGACGAGATCATGCAGCGCAGCCGGAAATCAGACAGGCTGCACGATCACCGGCCTGACGAACGGAACTGCGTACGTCCTCACCGTCACAGCCACCAACGCCCAAGGCACAAGTCCCGCTAGTGAGCCCAGCAACCCAGTCGTTGCACGAGCATTACCTGGAGCTCCGACGATCACCACCACTTCCGCTGGCAGCGGAACCGTCACCGTGAATTGGAATCCGCCAGCAGGCGCAACCGAGGTTGCCGTCACGGGATACACCGTAAACGCAACACGTGGCGGCTCACCGGCTGGCACGGCCTGCACAGCAACTGCTGAAACGACTTGCACTGTGACTGGGTTGACGAACGGGCTCACTTACAGCTTCACCGTTGTCGCAATCAACAGCGCCGGTTCAGGCCCGGCAAGCTCTCCAAGCACGGCGATGCCGGTTGGCAAGCCGTCAGCGCCGAGCGTGACCTCAGTTACCCGAGGCGATGGCAGCTTGACAGTCACCTGGACGGCGCCGTCTGATATCGGCGGGGCCGCAATCAGCAGCTACAGGGCTAGCGCTGTTCCATCAGGCGGGTTGCCATCGAAGGCGTGTGCGACGACCGTTCAGTCAGGAGGTCTGCTGCCAACGACCTGCACCATCACCGGGCTTGTGAACGGCCAGTCCTATGCCATCACAGTCACCGCAACGAATCGGATCGGCACCAGCACCCCCGGATCTGCGTCGCAACCAGGAATTCCAGCAACCACACCTGGGGCTACAACCATTCCGGTAGCAACCGCAGGCAACGGGTCAGCTTCCGTAGTCTGGTCGGCTGGTCCCAACGGAGGATCCGAGATCACCGGATATACGGTCGTTGCGGTGCCGTCAGCAGGCGGCGCGCAGAGGAGCTGTACGACCTCCGGTGTAACCAATTGCACGGTAACCGGGCTCACCAACGGCGTTAGTTACACGTTCATCGTGACTGCCACCAACGCAGTCGGGGAGGGAACACCAAGCGCCGCCTCCGCAGCTGTCACCCCAGTGGCCCCTCCCCCTGTAACGACACTTACTGCAAAGACAGCCACGCCCACTCTGACGACCTCTGCCGTAAGCCTGTCCACTGCTGTAAAGACCTCTGCCGGCGGCAAGATCACCGTCACTGCAACGCTCGTCCAAGGGACGAAAACAGTTGGTACATGGACAGCAACAAAGACGTTGACTGCAGCTGGTTCGGTAACTGTGACTTCGAAGAGTTCAAGCTCAGTACGAGCCGCACTCAAGACCTCGTCTGGCAATCTCACAGTGACGACTTCCTTCGTTCCAACCACCGGCATTGCGCCTGCAGCAGTAGTTGAGAAGTTCCTCCTCGCAAAGAAGTCCTGACTTGAGGCCGTTCCAAGGGCCGCCGTTAAACTTTGAGAATGCCCTCCGGGAGAAGAGTGCGGCGATTTGGAGCGTTGGCCGTGATCGCGACGTTGACCACGCTTTCTGGTCAAGCAATCGCTGCTACTACGACCCGTCCTAGCTGTCCTAAGGTCGCCTCGGTCTGCTCACTCAAGGGAGCTTCGGTCAAGTCGGGCATTCGCATTGGCGCGGCACTGGATGCCTCGTTTAGCCCTCTCAACACCGCGGACGCGCTCGCGCACTTCAATGCGATTACGAGCGAAAACGCATTCAAGTGGTCCGAGATGGAAGCAAGTCAGGGCGCAATTAACTGGACAGGCACTGACGCGACTGTCAACTGGGCGCAGACGAACAAAATGCGACTTCGGGCTCACACTCTCTTTTGGCACCGAATGCAGACACCGGCCTGGGTCAAGCAAGCGATTGCTGAATCACCAACTCCCGGAGCGACCGTAAAGACTCTGATCCGAACCAGAGTCGCGAGTGTCGTGGGCCGTTACAAGGGCCGCGTCTCAATCTGGGACGTAGTGAACGAGCCGACTGCCCTGTTTGGCAACGGTTGGGACCTGACGGATGGGCCTCTGACACCGAAGAACTTCTTCTATACCGCTGCAGGCGAGACTTACCTCGACGAAGCTTTCAAAGCAGCTCGCACAGCTGACCCGAAGGCGAAGCTGTTCCTGAACGAGATTGTCTGGAACCCTGAGATTGGCGATCCGAAGGCGGACGGACTGCTTGCTCTCGTTAAGCGTCTGAAGGCTCGCCAGGTACCTATTGACGGAGTGGGCCTGCAACTCCACGCAATGCTCGGAGTTAAGGAGCCTTGGTTCCCTGCGAACAGCACGAAGCTTCTGGCCTACCTCAACGCGCTTGGGAAGACCGGCGTGAAGGTCGAACTCACTGAGATGGATGTAAGCCTGCCGAAGGTAGTCGAAGCTGCCGGAAAGCCAACCCCCACAGACTCTGAGGCATTACGGCTTCAAGGCCTCCTCTTCGGTGGAGCAGCGGGAGCATGCGCACGCTCCACCTACTGCACAGGAGTGACTGTGTGGGGGCTTCGCGATAACGACACTTGGCTCGACAGCTACCCGATAACCGCAGCTCTAGCGCCCAATCGACCTCTTCTACTTGATGCCAATGGAGCAGCCAAGCCCGCCTACAACGCGGTTCGTGACGCTCTACTTCTGCGGTGTCCAGCATCCGGACGCCAGCCGACCAGCTGCTCAAAGCTCTGGCCCTAGGCTCTGACATTGAGAGGGCGTTTAGCCCGGTTCAAATCGCGCCGCTCAGCCTCCGCTCAGCCACGCGACTGATTGGCGCTTGCCTTCTGCTCGCGACCGTCTCGGTTCTGGTCGCGCGAACGGAGCTGGTCAACGACCCCAACCCGTGGTTGATCTGGGCACGGGAGATATCCCACGGCGGAATCCAAGTCTTCGGCGGGCAAAGCAGTTCTTGGAAGCCGTTACCGACTTTGGTCTTGGTCCCACCGGCAGCGATCTCCGCTCCGTTGGCGGCGACTCTCTGGGTGATTCTCTCGCGGGCTGGAGCACTGCTGGCGACTGCCCTGACAGCACGTGTCGGCGCAGCTATGGGCGGTTGGTTTGGAGGTGCTATCGCCGCAGCAGTCCCCTTCCTCTTCTTCTACTGGGACCTCGGGATCATTGGCGGTGCGGTTGAACCAACTGCAGTTGCGCTGGTCCTCCTTGCCGTAGAAGCTCACCGCAGCGGAAGCTGGAGAACTGCCTCGTGGCTAGGCGTGGCCGTGCTTTGCATTCGGCCTGAACTAGCCCCCATCTTGATCGCCTACGCGATCTATCTACTCCGGGTCCGTGGGCGCCTCGCTGCGCGGACGCTGATCGCACAATCTGTGGCACTTTTGGTGGCGTGGCCCGTCGCCATGGCAGTTCTCTTTGGCGACCCGATTCAAGTGATGAGTCGCAACAGACAGTGGCCCCACCAGTCGGCTGGGGTCTTCCAGACTCTTTTCTCTGGCGTTGGCTCACCGCTGCTACTGCTTGGGGTCCTTGGCCTCGGAATCATCGGATTGACCACCGCGATCCGACGACGCAACCAACTCGTTGTGATCGCATCTGGGGTCGGGCTGTCGTATCTGGGGTTGCTTGTGCTGACGGGCGCAGCTGGCGCTACCCAAGTTCCCAGATATCTGATGACCCCCTTAGTGATGCTCGCTGGAGCAGTTGGAGCTGGAGCCGGGGTAGTCGTACGCTCAGTCAAACCGGAACCGCTGCAGGCTGCTGCAGCCGTCGCTTGCGCTGCTGCCGTCGCCTGGCCAGCCGTTGAGAGAGCTGGCTCCATCCGCGCAAAGTTTGAGGAAGGCATGGCACTTCATGCGGCTGCCTCTGAAGCAACGCTCGTATTTAAGGCGGCTGGCGGCGAATCAACGCTTGGGCCATGCCTACCACTGACCGCTAGCCGCAATCTGCTCCGGCCGTGGCCGTACTCAATCCTCGCGCGCGTGCTTGAAGTCAAACCCAGCGAGGCAATGTGGAAGACGCCACGGCCGACATACGCCATCATCTCCTCCGACCCAGCAGCTGGCGAGCGGCCACCTGCAAGCCAATCAGAGCTGCACACCAGGGTCATGGAACGCGCCGGGGGCAGTCAACTTGTGTTCCTTGGCGACGGCATGGCATCCCCATCAAGTTGCAAACAGAGATGGAGCGCAAGCCGAGAGCATCCGTAGCTTCTACTTCCGGACTTCATTGGGGCTGCCGAGCCTAGGAGCCCAAAAGTTGGTTCACGCCGAGACCTCGAATAATTTCCAACCTGTGAAAGCGCGTGGCAATCTCGTCCTAGCCGCAATGATCTTCGCTGTCGGGATGACTTTCATCGACATGACGATCGTGTCGATTGCCATCCCTGACATTCAGAAGGATCTGGGGATTAGCGATACGGCCGTCCAGTGGGTCGTCAACGGGTACCTGCTGTCGCTCTCCGCCACATTCGCGCTCGGCGGGCGTTTGGGAGACACCTTCGGGAAGAAGCGGATGGTGACCATTGGCATCGTGGTGTTTGCCTTTGCCTCGGGCATGTGCGGCTTAACCCCATCCGGCAACGCTTCAGCAGAGTGGATCATCGGCTTTCGTGTCCTGCAAGGAATAGGCGCCGCACTGATGATCCCCGCAGCCTTGGCGCTCGTGATCTCAGCCTTCCCGCTGGAGCGCCGCGGGAGAGCGCTCGCCCTGTTCTTCGGGATCACAGGTGCGCTGACATCAATCGGACCGATTGCTGGCGGCTACCTCACCCAGATTGACTGGCGGGCGATCTTCTGGATCAACCTGCCGATCGCATTGATCGCCCTCGCCCTTGTCTGGATTTCAAGGGCCGAAAATGAGTCAAGTCCAGCGCCAATTGACTACTTGGGCGCAGCCCTCGTGACAGGCGGAATGACCTTCTCAGTCCTTGGCCTTCAGCAAGCCAGTGATTGGGGCTGGGGCAGCTCCAAGGTCATTGGCTCACTGATCCTTGGCACCCTCCTGCTTCTGGTCTTTGCTGCGCACGAGCTGCGAGTGAGCGATCCCCTCATTCGGGTGAGGATCTTCCGAGACCGAGCATTCGCATCTGAGAATGGAGTCCTGTTTCTCCTGATGATTGTGTTTGTCCCTCTGTTCTTCTTCGCGAGCACCTACGCCCAGGTTGCACTCGGCAAGAACCCGAGCCAAGCTGGGCTCTACCTTCTGAACTTCTTTGCCGGCTTCGCTATCTCCACTCAGATCGGGGGACGGATTCTGGACAAGCGCGGCGCCAAGCCAGCGGTAGTAATTGGGTCTGCGCTCGCAGCGGTTGGCTTCTACCTCTGGGCTGACTCGATGACCTCCCTTGACTGGGGAACCCAGTGGCAGTGGATCGCGCTCGCTGGTTTTGGCATGGGCTTAGTCCTCGGGCCGGCCAACACTGATGCGATCAACCGTGCCCCGGAAACCAGCTACGGAGAGGCGACAGGGATTACCCAGACAGTCCGAAACTACGGATCCAGCCTTGGAATGGCAGTTCTCGGAACGGTCCTGATCACTCAAAACCGACTGAATATCGAGAGCGGTCTTGAGCGCCTCGGGATTCCAAAGTCGGCGGCGGATGGGATTGCAGAGAAGGTCAAGCACGGTGGTGGAGGAAACACCGGCGGTGGATCCAACTCGGATCAAGCAGTCTGGAAGACAATTCAGGCTGCCTATGCAGACTCAACCCAGACAATCTTCATGATCATGGGAGGCGTCTTGGCGCTCCTCTTCCTTTTCGCGCTGGTTGCTGTCCCGAGCGGAAAGACTGAGGAAGTTGTGGCCGAAGGGACTTACGACTCCTAACTTGCTCGGCGGTACATTCTTGGTGTACCGTTCCGGACATGGTGGTCGACCACGGCCACAGTGAACAGGAGAGGTAATGAAGGGATCAACCAAGACTTTTTGCCGTGCACTGTCAATCGCTGGCGCAGCATTTCTAGCCGCAGCGCCCGGTGCGCTTGCAGCGCGCGATGGCTACAGCGCCGCCTTCCAAAAGGCAGTCATGGCCGCCTCCTCCTCAATGTCAACAGCGCAGCCAGCGATGGCACCGCCGGCTGCTGGCTACACGCGGACTCGCTACGAGATTCCGATCACGATCCTTCCCGGTGCCAATGTCAACAAGCTGACCATGGGCGTAAACGGCGGACCAATCCCCAAGCCACCCGGAAACTTCTACCTAGTGCGGATGGCTCCAAACCTTGTCCTCCAGGACAGCGACACGAACCCGGCCAACGACCGAGTTCCGCGCACGGACATCATCCACCTTCACCACATGGTCTGGATGGACCCTCAGAACCGCGCTCCCGGTAATGGATTCAATCTTCCATTCGGAGCAGGTGAAGAAAAGACGATCGTGCAGATCCCAGCCGGCTATGGCTACCCGGTCTACTCAGACCAGACTTGGATCATCAACGACATGATCCACAACCTCACGCCAGCCACCTTCAAGGCAAAGATCGTCTACGACCTCGACTGGGTCCCAATGGAGTCCGCCTTGGGCCAGACGCTCAAGCCAGTCTTCCCTCTTTGGCTCGATGTTCAGCGGGGTAGCGGCTACCCAGTCTTCGACACCTTCAAGGGAACCGGAACTGCCGGCACGATCAAATACCCCGATCAGTTCACAAACCCTTACCCGAGCCTCAGCTACTCACCAAACGAGTGGGCACACAAGTACGACATGACAATGGTTGCAACGGCCGGCCATGTCCACCCTGGCGGTCTTCGCACCGATCTTCAGGTCATAAGAGGAGGGACTCCACCAACGAGTCCTCAGCCGGGTGACTATCCGAATTCGGCAAGGCTCTTCCGCTCAGACGCTGTCTACTACGACCCCGCAGGGCCGGTCTCTTGGGACCTTGCGATGGAGGGCACCCCAGCGAACTGGAAGGTCCACATCAAGCCGTACGACAAGCTCAACATCAGCGCGACCTACGACACCGCCAAGGCGTCCTGGTACGAGGGCATGGGCATCATGGTCGTCTGGGTGAAGATCAACCGCACCGACGGAACTGTTGACCCCAACGCAGAGGGAGTGGACCCATTCACTGAGACTGTGAATTGGGATGGCGGCCAAGTAACTCACGGCTCATACCCCGAGAACCACTTCTACGGTGGCAAGACGACAACACTTAACGACCCGACAAAGCTTCCGAACGGAACGACTCCGACAAACAAGACGGTCAACATCAAGAACTTCGTATACGAGTTCGGCGACCTCAGTTCCTCGGGAACAAAGGCTCGTCCACCTGTGATCAAGCAGGGCCAGTCCCTCACCTTCTTCAACAAGGACGCAGGTCCGACAGCGAAGCTCGCTGACATCTACCACTCGATCACCGACTGCAAGGCCCCATGTAATAAGGAGACGGGACTTTCGTACCCGCTTGCCAACGGCCCGAAGATCTTTGATTCAGGCCAGCTTGGATTTGGTTGGGTCCTCCCAGGCACTGCTGCAGCGCAGCGCAGGAGTTGGACGACGCCGTCCAACCTCACGCCTGGCACCTACACGTACTTCTGCCGCGTGCACCCATTCATGCGCGGTGCATTCAGAGTAATTAAGTAGAGAGCGCCGCACTGGAGGCGCGTCAAGCGGTTCCAGTGCGTAGCGTTCAACCTATGAGGAAGTTAGTTCCGCTCTTGGTAGGGCTCTGCGTCGCAGTCGGCTCGGCATCCAGTGCGACTGGCGCGACTCTGTCCTCTAGTGGGGTCCTAACCCCTTCGTTTGCGAGGAACATTCCTAACTACACGACAACTTGCCTTGGCAGCACGATTCGCCTTAGTGCAAATGTGCTGCCCTCGGCGTCGGTCCAAATTGGGACGACTAGCGCCAAGAAGGGCAGCCGAGCAGTGACGATCAAGCTCTCCCCTAACAAGCGGACCGTAGTGAAGATCACCGAGTCCGGGACGACAACTTCCCACTCCATCCGCTGCATCCCAGCGGATTTCCCGAAGCTAACTTCTCGAGGCCAGATGCCCAGCTCAGTCCAGTTGGCCGCGATTGATGACATCTCCGGACGCGCAGGCAATGGCGGCAAGTTGATCTCGTACGCGATAGTCGTTGACCGCTTCGGCGTCCCGATCTGGTGGCGCAAATTCGACACAAGCCTTGTCAACTTCTTCCCCACCACAGACGGGAAGCTCGCCTTCGGTAGGTCCAATGGCCCGCTTGAGTTCCGAAGCCTGACCGGGCGGCTGCTCTCCACAATCACACCAGCGGGCGGCCGAGCAGATGCGCATGAAGTAATCGCGTCTTCCAACGGGACATGGCTAATGGGACAACACGCCAGCCGCGCTGGAGTCAACCTAGAAAGCATCGGTCTCGGTAAGAGCGAGTCGGTCTACGACTCGACGATCCTCAAGACAACCGCCTCAGGCCAAACGCTTTGGTCTTGGAGCAGTGCAGATCATCTGAAGGTAGACGAGGTGCTGATTCCCATGGCCGCTTACCAGCCCAGCGGACGCCTCATTGATCTGGCCCACATCAACTCGTTTGAGGAGGACGGGCGAGGCGGACTAATCATCTCTGCACGTGACACAAGCGCGGTCTACCGAATCAGGATGAGCGACGGTTCAATTGATTGGAAACTTGGTGGCACGCCCACCGCTGAGAGCCTCACCGTTCTGGGCGACACAGACATTGGCACTCAACGCAATTTGATGGGCCAGCACGACGCGAGGCTTCAGCCTGATGGGACATTGACAATATTTGACAACGGTTCGCCGATAACAGAGAAAGGGGTTGTGAGTTCAAGGCCGCCCCGAGCCCTTCGTGTGGAGATCGACCCACTGGCCCGCACGGCAACTGTGGTCGAGTCTCTCCGCGATCCTGAAATAGCCGCAAGCGCATGTTGCGGTAACGCTCGCCGATTAAGTGACGGAGGTTGGCTCGTTGCTTGGGGTCGTACCCCACACATTCGCGGGTATGACTCATCAGGAACCCCAATCTTCTGGTTGGACTTCCGAAACTCAGAAAACTTCACCTACAGAGTCACTCCGATCATTGGCACCTCGATCACTGAGGCGGCCCTACTCGCGGGCATGGACCAAACTTCTTAGTTACTGATGGACTGGTGGCGAGTGTCCAGTTACCCTCTAGTCCGTGCATAAGTCGGGGAGGACAGTGCTGAAACGAACGACTCTTCTTGGAGCTGTCGCTGCCTGCGCTCTTTCGCCAACTACGGCCCTTGCAGCCAACCCGACGGTAACTGTTACCGGAGGGCTAACTCCAGCCTTCTCACCTTCCGTCGCCAACTACACGGTTGGCTGCTCTACCCCGCTGAGCGTCAGCGCGACTGCTCCGTCCGGCTGGGCAGTTGGGATTGACGGCAAAGCGGCCAAGTCCGGAAGTCAGACAGTCAACGTCACACTCAGCCCGGGACAGCGGTTCAAGATCACAACCCGGCGCTCAGGAAAAACAACAACCGGGTCTGTTCGCTGCATCCCAGCAGACTTCCCCAAGTTCGAAGCAACTGGGGAGATCCCGGCTGCCTTCCCTCTCTTCGCATTTTCAAACATTGCTCCAGTCGTCTTCAAGACTCCGGCACAGCCGTACGCAATCATCGCCGACCGCAAAGGCGTACCTATCTGGTGGGTCCGCGCCGCTGACAACCTTTTCAATGTGATGGGCATGAATGGCGGGCGCGTTGCTGCTGGACTCGCAGATGGCCCCCTCACGATCTACACACCCAAGGGTGTTGTGGAAAAGCGGATGCGCCCAACCGTCGGCCAGCCGGACGCGCATGAAGCAATCCCGACCAGCCGTGGCACCTTCTACCTCGGCGCGACATCACAGCGCTACCACGTTGACCTGAGCGCTATCGGCCAAGCTGCTGACGGCTCAGCATTGGACTCAAAGATTGAGGAGGTCTCCTCAACAGGCCTCTCGCTCTGGTCATGGGACTCAGCCAGCCACTTCGCGATTTCGGAGACAACGCTGCCTCAGGTGTTCATCCCACTCACAAATGTGGGCTCGTCATCTACCCCGGTGGTTGACATCGCCCACATCAACTCGATTGAGGATGACGGCCAAGGCGGAATCATCGCCTCCTTCAGAAACACCAGCGCGATCTACCGGATCGTCAAGGCCACAGGCCAGATTGACTGGAAGCTTGGCGGCACGACAACAGCACAGAACCTCACCGTGCTCGGTGACCCTGGAGTTGACAAGCATGTCGGCGGCCAGCACGACGCGCGGGTTCTCTCGGACGGCACGATCTCAGTGCTGGACAACGGCTGGGGAACGACGCATGGGGCTCGGGTCACCCGTTGGCGTATTGATCGCGCTGCGCGTACGGCAACTCTCGTTGAGAGCCTCGTTGACCCCACCATTGGAAAGTCAATCTGCTGCGGCAGCGCTCGTCGCGGAAGCGACGGCTCGTGGCTCGTCAACTACGGCGCCATCGCCTACATCCGCGCCTACGACAAGACCAAGAAGCAAGTCTTCTCGCTGCACTTCACAGACCATGGGCTCTCCTACCGTGCGACCCCCATCCCGTCCAGCCAGCTGAGCACATCAACGCTTATCGCTGGAATGGACTACATGCACAAGCGCTGAGGCCGCTCCGGCCACCTGTGAAACCCTTGTTAACGGGCGTCTTTTCGGTTGACGCTCGGGCATCGCGTGGCTTACTCTCCCGCGCATGATCACCCTACGCCGTACCTCACTCCTCGTCGTTTCAGTCGCCCTTGGCGGCGCCCTCCTTACCGGAGTTGCCTCCGGCGCCGATGTCGGCACCAAGACCGGTGGCAGGGTCGGCCCATCGCTCAGCATCACCGGAAATGGCCGCCACCTCACCCCTGCAGGCCGACTCACCACTGTGGGAAACTTCCCATCCGGCTCCGCAGTCTCGCCTGACGGCAAGTTCCTCTGGACCGTCTCGTCAGGCCACGGGCGCAACGACGTCACAGTCGTGAACATTGCGACCGGTGCAGTTGCTCAGACGCTTCCACTCCCAGGAGCCTACGGCGGGGTTGCCTTCTCGCCCGACGGAACGAAGGCCTATGTTTCAGGAGAGCCTCAGGGAAGCTCGCCGGCACCCGCCACAGGAACCCTCAAGGGCCCAGGCGGCGACGTTATCCACACCTATACGATCGCGTCAAACGGGACTGCAACCGAGGGTGACCTCATCAACCTTCCTCACCAGCCCGGTGGTGACAAGGCATGGCCGAGCCGCCTTGCGGTAACACCCGACGGCTCCAAGCTCATCGTTGCAGAGATCCAGGCTCGAACCTGCAATGGAGCATTTGACGGGATCACATGCAGTGGAGGCACCCTCCCGCAGAGCAAACTGGCGATCATCAACCTGTCAAATGGCAGCAGCTCAGAAGTCGCGCTGGGGATCAGCAGCAAGGTGCATGACGTGGTGATCTCAGCCGACGGGGCAACCGCCTACGCAACTGATGAACAGGCTGGCACCCTGATTGCAGTCAACCTCGCCTCCAAGACCGTCGCATGGTCGGTAGGAGTCGGCGGTGGCGGCAGTGGCGACGGCCAAGGAGACAAGTTCTCCCACCCTGAGGGAATTGCGCTTTCTTCGGATGGCAGCACTGCATATGTCGCAGTTGCAAACCGTGACGTCGTCGCGAAGGTCAACCTTTCCTCCCGGGCAGTCACTTACACCGACCTCAGCCGAAGCCCGGCCTGGGGCGTCCAGCCGGTTGCCCTCACGATCTCAGGAAACCGCCTTTATGTTGCTGACTCGGGCGAGGACGCAATCGCCGTAATTGACATCTCAGGCGCAACCCCGGCCCTCGCAGGTCGCATCCCGACCGCCGCGTACCCGGTACAGGTACACGTGGCAGGCGGAAAGCTGATCTGGACTGCTGCCAAGGGATTGGGCGCAGGTCCCAACCCGCTTGCTGCAAATCCGGGTACCTCCACTCCGAACAAGAAGTATTGGGGCAGTGAGTACTTCCCATACGGAACCTATGTTCCGGATGCGCTGCTCGGTCGCGTCGGCGTGCTTGACGTTCCGACTAGCAGTCAGCTTGCTGCTTACACAGCCCAAGCTAACGCTCAGGTTGTCCCTGAGAACTTCACTTCGGCCCCGCCAAACACTGCGCTGAAGTCGAATGGTCCGATCAAGTACGTCTTCTACATCGTGCGCGAGAACCGCACCTACGATCAGATCTTCGGAACTGATCCGCGTGGCGACGGTGACCCGAAGCTGCAGTTGTTTGACGACAACGGCGAGACGGGAGTCACGGGCGGCATAACTCCCAACGCGCACGCTCTGGCACGTCGGTTCCCGCTGCTTGACCACTTCTACGCCAACAGCGAAGTCTCGGTTGACGGCCACATCATCACTTCGATGGGTCAGTCAATCGACTACTCACAGCGTGGGCTCCACGCCAACTACTCAGGCAGGAACCGCCTGTTTGACTTCATCTACCCGATCTCGTTCACACCGAGGGTTTCAATCTTCGACCAGGCTGCCCGACAGGGCGTTTCTGCTCTGAACTTGGGTGAAAACGAGGCTGGCGCCTCGGTGGCAGGCAGTGACGATGGTCGCTCAACCTACGCGGCTTCGAAGGCCATGTACGACAGCGATTACCCGCAGGTATTTGGCTGCGCAGCACCGCCGAGCAGCGACAAGGCCGTACCGGGTGGAAAGGGAACCTTCCTCACCTCACAGAGCTATTGCACTCAGGACTCCTCTGCCAACAACATGAAGAAGATCGTTTTCGGCAAGACGCTCTACCACAGCCGCTTTGACTACTGGAACAACAAGTTCCAGGCCCAGCTTGCCGCAAACAACGTTCCAAAGCTGACCTACATCACGCTGCCGAACGACCATACGAACGGCGTCAAGCCTGGCTACCCGACACCGTCCGCTCTGGTCGCTGACAATGACTACGGCGTCGGGCAGATCGTTCAGGCGATCAGCAAGTCGAAGATCTGGAACCAGTCCGCGATCTTCATCGTGGAGGACGACTCGCAGGACGGCGCCGACCACGTTGACGCGCACCGCATGCCTGCGTTCGTGATCTCGCCTTGGACGAAGAAGTCAACGGTGGTTCACACGAGGTACGACCAGGATTCAGCGCTTCGCAGCGCCATGATCCTGCTTGGACTTCAGCCTCTGACAATCGCCGATGGTCTTGCGACACCGATGTACGACGCGTTCATCCGCACGACTGACGCACCGCAGACCGCCAGCTACACCGCGATTGCACCTAAGTACAAGCTGACAACCACCGCGACCGCCTACACATTGCGAAAGGTCGGCAGGATAGCCACGGCGCTTCCGTTCAACCAGCTGGACCAGGTCCCGCAGTCACTCTCCGACTACGTAATCTGGAAGAGCATCTTCGGCGACAGCCGTCCGTTCCCAGGAGCTGGCCCCAACGCATCTCCGATTGAGGCAGCCCGTACCGCCGGAGCGCTGAAGGCGTTCAGGTCTGGACGAAGCGTCTCTCGCTATCTCGCAGCCACCACTC
>CAZZKI010000009.1:0-17279 GCA_964654785.1 uncultured Solirubrobacteraceae bacterium | reverse complement strand
GTTGATCCAGAAGATTGACTGCCAGCCCAGAGCTTGGACAAGCGCGCCGCCAATAATTGGACCAACACCTTGCCCGCCCCACGCAGTCGCAATCCAGATCCCGATTGCCTTGGCGCGCTCAGCTTGTGGAAAGCCAACGGCCACCATCGCAAGCGACGTCGGCAAGATCGCAGCCGCCCCAACTCCTTCAATCAAACGGCCGACAACAAGCTGGCCAACGCTGCCAGCGAGCATTGCGACAACGGAGCCTGCGATCAGTAGGCAACTTCCGACCACAAACAGCTTCCTGCGCCCGATCAGGTCGCCGAGTTTGCCGCCAACGATGATCAACGATCCGGTCAAGAAGTAGCCGTTAACAGCCCATTGGAGGGAGTCCATTGAGCCACCGAGTGACTTACCGATTGTCGGAAGCGCGATGGAGATGTCACTCGCTGTCAACCAGACGAGGCCGGTCAACAGACAGAGACCAAAAAGGGATGTCCAGCGCTTTGGATTTACAGATTCAGTGGGGGCTGCTGTGGGTGTACTCATAAGCGTGGAGGCTAAGGAATCGGTAGGCGTATCTAGTCCGAGCCCGCGTCTAACTTCATCGCCGTGCCCTTGCCGGACCCAGTCCAAGTCCCTCTGTGGATTGACATCAGCGCAGTGGTCGTCGCCGCACTCGGCGGTTCCGTCGTCGCAGTCCGCGCCGGCTTCGACCTAACCGGAATCTTCGGGCTCGGGATCCTGACCGGCCTTGGCGGAGGCCTCATCCGTGATGTCCTCCTCAATGAACTGCCGGTCGCAATGCGATCACCTTGGTACATCGTCGCTGCGATTTCGGCAGCAGCCGTCGTAAGCCTGCTGGCTAAACAGGTTGAGAAAGGCCTAGCCCTGCTGATCATCTTGGACGCTGCCGCGCTCGGGCTTTACGGAGTAACAGGCGCCAACAAGGCCCTGGCAAATGGGCTTGGCGTATGGCCGGCTCTGCTACTCGGAGTCATCGCCGGCACCGGAGGTGGAGTCCTTCGAGACATCATGACTTCTGAAAAGCCGGCGATCTTCGTCAAAGGCGGAGAGCTCTATGCGACAGCTTGCCTGGGCGGTCTGGTCAGCTACATCGTCGCGTGGAAGCTTGGAGCGACAGGGCCAGAAATCGCCACGGCAGCCGCTGGCCTCACCTTCGCTATCCGCATGTTGGCGTGGCGCTTCCAAATTCACTTGCCGGGGGCAGTTGACGCACCAAGCCAGATCAAACAACGCTTCGGGTCCCCTACCCCGGACGACACAACCGACGAACTTAGGAGATGATCAGTACATGAAAGAACGCTGGGTACACGTAGAACAGAACTTCACTGCCAATCGCGACACGGTCTTTGACCACATCGCGGAACACGAGAACCTCGCACCACTGTTTGGAGCGAAGGTGACTCGAGTCAAGGACGGCGATACCGAGCGCAACGGAGTCAATTCCGTCCGTCTCGTCAAGGTCGGGCCTGCCCCACCTGTGGAGGAGACGGTCACGGAGTTCGTTCGCCCGGAGCTGATCGAGTACCGCGTAACTCACGGAGGACCGCTGAAGAACCACATTGGAATCCAGCGCTTCACCGAACTTCCCGGCAATGGCTGCCATCTTGACTACCGGATCCGAATCTCCTCAAACATCCCAGGAGTTGGGTTCATTCTTCACAGGATTCTGACCGCCGGGATCACCAAGGGCCTCAAGGGCCTCAGCGCAAAGCTCTAACTAGTTAAGTCGGGGCGCCGGGATTTGAACCCGGGACCTCCTGCTCCCAAAGCAGGCGCGCTACCAAGCTGCGCCACACCCCGATGTGGCCATGCTACGGGTGCGATGGTAGTTGGCGCAGGCCTGCGATGCTGAGTGGCATGAGCTCTCCTGCGAAAAGGGCACGACGTGGATACCTGCTTGCAGTGCTCGCAGCGCTTCTCTTCTGCGGGAACGGAGTTGCCTCACGAACAGTGCTCGACGACGGCTTGACATCAGTCCAGCTGTCTGGCCTCCGCACTCTGATCACAGCTGTCGCATTGGGAGTCTGGCTCGCAATGTTTGACAGAAGCGGCTTGCGAGTAAGACATAAAGATGCCCCGCGCCTGCTCCTCTTTGGAGTAGGAGGACTTGCGCTCGTCAATTTCTCCTACTTTGTCGCGATCAAGCGGCTCGGTGTCGGGGTTGGCCTGACGCTTGAGTACATGGGACCGGTGCTGCTCCTCGTTTGGCTGAGGGTCAGGTATTCGAGAATCGTCCCTGTCCGAGTTTGGGCAGCTGCAGGCCTGGCACTTGGCGGTTGCTTTCTCGTTGTTGAAGGCTGGAAGTTCTCTTCACTTGATGGGCTTGGCATCCTCGCGGGGCTCACTGCAGCAATCGGCTTTGCTGTTTACGCGTGGGGTGGCGAGCGATCCGGCCACAGTGGCTACCGCCCCGGCACCACATTGCTTTGGATGTCGCTGTCCGCGACCCTCGTTTGGTTTGCAGTTGATGCGCCATGGAATTGGAACTGGGAAGTGATCACCCATGGCTGGAATGGAATGGCGTCCCTCTATGTGGGCCTAGTGGGAACTCTGGGCGGGTTCGTTGCTGCTTTCGCGGCGGTCCGATTCATCCCAGCCGCCCGAGCCTCGGTGGTCATGACACTCGAGCCTGCGTTGGCTGCCCTTCTGGCTTGGCCTGTCCTCGGAGAGGTGCTGTCCGCAGCGCAAGTAGTTGGAGGCATCATCGTGTTGGGGGCGGTTATGTGGATTCAAGGGCAACGAGCCGCCGGGCCAGAAGAGCAGGCGCCACCGTTTCCGGCCAGCCCAGAAGTGGTCAGGAATCTCGGCGACCAGTAGTTGGGATAGCCTCGGCAGCGAACTCATGGGCAAGGTTGAACCCCTCAAGGCGCTGCATTACGACACCTCCGTCACTGGTGGCCTTGAACCTGTAGTCGCACCGCCCTACGACGTGATTGACGCTGCAGGTCGAGCAGCCCTCGTCGGGAAGTCGCCAAACAACATTGTTGTGTTGGACCTGCCAGAGGGAGACGACCCATACGCAGTGGCCGCAGCCACCCTCCAGAACTGGATCGCAGAAGGAGTACTGGTTCGGGATGACCAACCGGCACTCTGGGCTGTTGAGCAGGTCTACTCAATCCCAGGCGGTGGCGGCCAACTGACCCGCCGCGGTTTCCTCGGCCGAATGGCAGTGGAGGAATACGGACGCGGAAAGGTCCTTCCGCACGAGCGCACTCACGCTGGCCCCAAGGAAGACCGCCTTCGCTTGACGAGAGCGACGGCGGCGAATCTGTCACCGATCTTCGCCCTCTTTGGCGATCCGGACGGCAAAGCCCAGAACGCGCTCGAGTCGGTCTGGAGCACCGAGCCATTCGGCGAGTCAACTGGCGACGAGGGAACCCTCACCCGCATTTGGCGCGTGGATGACGAAGATGTCGTGGCCACTGTTTGTGAGGCGGCGTCGCAGTCTGAACTCCTGATAGCCGACGGACATCACCGTTACGAAACGGCACGCGTCTTCTCAGAGGAGGAAGGAGCCCCGGCAGGAGCCTCGTCACTTCTGGCATACCTGGTCGCATCTGAGGACCCAGGCCTCGTTGTCTTCCCCACCCACCGCCTTGCTTCAGGCCTTGGCGCCGATGATTGGGCAGCTCTTGATGAGGCGATCGCCACCAACTTTGACGTAGCCGAGGTAGACGCTCCGCAAGAGCCAACGGGGAGCTCTCAGCTTGTCCAGATCGGGCTCCTTGACGGTCGAGACGGAAGCGCCAAGCTGCTCACCCTTAAGAGCCGTGACCTCGCTGAAGCAGCGCTTCCAGGTAAATCGGAAGCCTTCCGTGACTTGGACACTGGAGTGCTTGAAGCTGTGCTTCTCCGTGGCCCGCTAGGCCTGACAGAAGACCGCATTGACCACCTCGACGGCTTCGCCTACGCGCGAGATCTGGACACTGCCGTTGAAGCAGTTAAATCGGGTTCAGCCGATGTGGCGTTCCTGATGGGACCAACTCCAGTCAGCCGGATCCGTGCGATTGCTGAGGCCGGCGAATACATGCCTCCGAAGTCCACTTACTTCTTCCCAAAGATCCCGACGGGTCTTGTCATCAACCCCCTCGACTAGATGCCCAAGGCAACAGCACGCAGCAACGGCGACGCTCTCAGCCACTTCGTCAAGGTTGGCTCCCACAGCCTGGTCGCCGACGAACCAAAGGACCTCGGCGGCGACGACACTGGTCCCACTCCACAGGAGCTCCTCGCAGCAAGCCTCGCTTCCTGCACTGCAATTACCGTCCAGATGTACGCCAAGCGAAAGGGCTGGGACGTTGGCCCGATCGAAGTTGAAGCTGAGTACGAGCCCGCCGAGCGAGGCGCGCCAACTCGGTTCCACATGGTCCTCAGGCTGCCCGAAGGGCTTGACCCTGAGAAGCGTGAACGGCTGGAAGTAATTGCCGCCAAGTGTCCCGTGCACCGTGCACTGGAGGGCGAAGTGATGTTTGACGAGCGGGTAGAGCCGCTCAGCGCCTAAAGCTATGGACGCTGCCGGGGTTAAGTCCCGGCTTGAACCCGTCCTGCTCACCGTCGAGGACGCAATAGGCTTGGAGCCACCCGGCGAGATGGAGTCTGCTGTCTTGGTCCCGCTGACTCTTACCGAGGGGCGCCTGTCAATCGTCTTCACCCGGCGACCAGACGAGATGCGCCGCCACGCTGGCGAGTACAGCTTCCCTGGCGGCCGCCGCGAGGCTGAGGAGCCGGACCTGCTCGCCACCGCTCTTCGTGAGACCGAGGAAGAGATCGGCATTCCGCCGTCGGCTGTGGAGGTAATTGGAGCGCTCCAACCAACCGCGACTATTGCCACTGGCTTCTCCGTCCATCCCTTCGTTGGGTTGGTTCCGAGCGATGCTGCTTACATTGCGCAGCCTGAGGAAGTGGCTGAGATCGTCCTGCTCGACGCATTCGAGTTGATGCAGTCGGTAGAGCGACGCAGGCTTAGCCGTCCGGGAGCCACCTTCTGGACATCTGTCTATCCCCTTGGGGACAGAGTGATCTGGGGCGCGACAGGCAGGATGCTGGCCGACCTGTTCGACAGGATCCGGCCCGTTCTGACTGAGGCTTAGACGTCAGCCTCTATCGCGAGCGAGCAGCGCGTCAATCTCTGCCTTTGCTGCCTGCGCCCAAGCGCCGTGGTCCTTGGGGTCCGACTTGAGAAGCGACCAAGGGATCTCGTTCTTGTCGCAAACCCGCTGAACAGCTTCAGCGCCCTGACGCAGCGAATCCTCATCAACGCTTCCTTGGGCTTCGTAGAGGACACCTCGCACGGGGCTGTCGATGGTCCGTTCAAGCATCATCTCGAGCCGCGTGCCGTGGAGTGGCTCCACCTCTTCAGGCGAGCCTTCAGCAGATGCGAGCAGCCAGCACAGAATCGTGGCGTTCTCCATTGAGTAATGGACAGTCGCGATGCGGTCGGGGTCGCCTATCCATGGCTCGATCCCAGCAGCCTCCAGCTCAGCTCGACGATCCTCGCTGCGGGTGGTACCGCGCACAGCGTGCCCGTCATCCTGGAGCAGCTTGGCCAGCTCGATTCCTCTAGCTCCACAACCGACTATCACGACACGAGCCATCGCTTAGGCCCCCTCTCCCGCTTCTCGCTCAGCTCTACGAGCACGCAGCTGCGCGAGTGCCTCACGGACTTGGGCATCGTCCTCAAGTTCCAAGGCCGTGCGCCGCTCCTCTATCTCGCGAGCAGTACGCAGGCCAACAGTTTCAGTCCCGTTTCCAGGTGAGGCTCTACCGACAAGCCAAAGCAGCAGGCCTATTGCCCCTACTCCGCCAACCATGAGAAGCGCGAATCCGTCCACGCCGACGACTCTACCCTTCAGCGACTGCGAGTACCCTCGGGCCATGGATTTTGACCTCACACCAGAGCAGGAAGTAATCCGGGCCGCCGCGCGCGAGTTCACCAACGAGCACATCGTCGAGCGAGCGCGCGAGAACGATCGCAATGAGCACTTCGACCGTGACTTGGTGACGTTGATCGCCAAGCAGGGCTATCTCGGCTCAATCGTGCCAAGTGAGTACGGCGGCGCCGGGCTGGACTACAAGACATTCGCTCTGATCACTGAGGAAGTCGGGCGCGGCTGCTCCGCGATGCGTACCGTCATCTCAGTCCAGACGTCTCTCGTCTGCGCCACCATCTTGAAGTGGGGCACCGAGGACCAGAAGCTCTCGTACCTCCCGCTCCTCTGCACTGGCGAATGGCTCGGCTGCTTTGGCCTGACTGAGCCTGACACTGGCTCGGACGCGGCTAACCAGAAGACACTCGCAGTCAAGACCGACAAGGGATGGTCCATCACCGGTCGGAAGATGTGGATCTCTCTTGGAAATCACGCGAAGCTCGCGCTCGTCTTCGCTCAAACCAACCCGGATCTTGGCCACAAGGGGATCGCAGCATTCCTCGTTGAGACCGACACTCCCGGCTTCAGCACCCAATCAATCCACCACAAGATGGGACTCCGAGGCTCCGATACCGCTGAGCTGATTCTTGATGGCGTCGAAGTTGACGACGATGCTCTGCTCGGACAGGTTGGTGAAGGCTTCAAGATCGCCATGTCCGCACTTGACAGCGGCCGCTACAGCGTGGCGGCTGGATGCGTCGGGGTCTGCCAAGGGTCGCTTGAGGCTTCAGTCGATTACTCAAAGCAGAGGGAGCAGTTTGGGACTCCAATCGCCTCCTTCCAGCTCGTCCAGCAAATGCTTGCCGAGATGAAGGTCTCGACAGAGGCCGCGCGCCTGCTTGTCCTCAAGGCCGGAGACCTCAAGGACAAAGGACGGCCATCAACAACAGAAACGTCCATCGCTAAGTGGTACGCCACCGAGGCTGCGGTGCGCTGCGCCAATACTGCGATCCAAGTCCACGGCGGATCTGGATACGTGGACGACCACCCGGTCGAGAGGTACTTCCGGGATGTTCGAGTTACGACCCTTTACGAGGGAACAAGCCAGATTCAGCAGTTGATCATCGGGCGCGACCTAACGGGCATCAATGCCCTCGTCCCGCCGCGCCCAACCAGCTGATTAGAGGTCGCGGAGATACCACTCGGCGTCAAGGGCAGCTCGGCAGCCTGACGCCGCAGCTGTGATCGCCTGACGATAGGTCGAGTCAGCAATGTCACCTGCCGCGAAAACGCCGGGCTTGTTCGTGCGGGTGCTGACTCCCTCGACGATCGCGTATCCCTCGTCATCAAGCGCGATTTGACCTTGTACAAGCTGAGTCGTTGGCACATGCCCGACAGCGATGAACGCGCCGACAGCTTCCTGCTCAAGCTCCTCGCCTGTTTCGGTGTTCTTGAGGCGCAAGGTGGTGAGGGCTCCGTTCTCCCCCGGCAGAAACTCCTCAACGGCGTAGGGCGTGAGCATTTCGAGGTTGTCAATCCCTCGCGCGCGGTCAACCATGATTTTGGAAGCCCGGAACTCGTCACGACGGTGGATGACGACAACCTTGGATGCAAACTTCGTGAGGAAGATTGCCTCCTCCATAGCGGAGTCGCCGCCGCCCACAACCACAGTTGGCACATCACGGAAGAAAGCTGCGTCGCAGGTGGCGCAGTAGGAGACGCCCCGCCCAGACAGCTCAGCCTCTCCGGGAACGCCGAGCTTGCGGTGCTCCGCTCCCATGGAAAGGATCACAGTCCTCGCCTTGATCACTTCGGAGCCGATTTCAACCTCGTGAAGGCCACCCGGCTCATCCGCCAATCGGATCGCTGTCGCGTCCTCAGTCCTGAGGCGGGTTCCAAATCGCTCAGCTTGGTCCCTAAGCTGCTGCATCATTTCCGGCCCCATGATTCCCTCGGGGTAGCCGGGGAAGTTCTCAACTTCCGTGGTCTGCTGAAGCAGGCCGCCCCATGCGAATCCTTCGATCACGAGCGGCTCAAGGTCGGCTCTGGCCGTGTAGAGGGCCGATGTGTACCCGGCAGGTCCGCTGCCGACAATTACGACATTTTCAATCCGTTCTTCACTCATACGGCGAGTGTATCCGTGGCCCCCACGGGCGGTTCGGCGCTCGAATCCTCCTCTGCCCACTGGGCACTCCTGCGGCGAAGCTGAACGAATGCGATCGCCCCTGGCACCGTTGGAAGCCAGAAGGAGAAGGCACGGTAGGAAAGCACTGCCACAAGAGCGAGGCTTGCGTCTACTCCGAACGCAGCCAGTGCGCCAACCATTGCCCCTTCAACGCCGCCAATGCCGCCTGGCAATGGCAGAAGGTTGCCAAGCTGGCCGACGAAGTAGGCCATGACGATCGTAACTACGGCTGGCTCGCCCCCAAATGCACGAAGGCACGCCCACAGAACTGCAATGTCGAAGTACCACCACGCAACCGCCCCCAGCATTCCGGGGTGCCGTTCACGAAGAAGCCTCAGCGCGACCCTCGTTCCTGCGGCAATGGCTGCCGGCGCTACTGCAAGTTTGCCCGCGACAGAGGCCACTTCGCCTCGCCCTTGGGACCAAACCCTCAAGCGTCGCTCACTGTCGCCCGGCACCAGCGCAAACAACAGGAAGATCACGATCACAGTTGCGGCGAGGACTGCAGGCACAACTGTCAGCCCTATCGGAGCCGGCCCCTCAAATACTCCCGTACTCAACCCGATGCCTGCCACAAGTACCGAGACCATGAACACCGAGTAGAGGCAGACCATGAAGGCGGTTAGACGAACAGCAACCTCACGGCGCCTGACTCCAGTCCTTCGTATCGCCCAGAAAGTGAGAGCGATTCCGCCTGCTCCTGCTGCAGCAAACAGTCGCGTGGCTGCGACGCCGGCCATCGTCACGAGGTAAGAAACGCTCCAAGTGAACCTGCCCTTGTTGGAAGGGACCACCACTCTCAACAGAAGGATGTACCCGGCATACGAGCCGACTTCCAGCAGTGCAGCCAAGAAGAGCCAGTTCCCGTCCCCTTCGTCTAGACGCTGCCATGTCTTGTTGAGGCCTCCAATCTGAGGCAGCACGACATAGAGGAATGCGATCGCAGCTGCCACGAACAGGGCTGCGACGAAGACCTTGCGACGAGTCAGTTTGAACTTGGGTTCGCCGTCGGCGTCAACTCCAAAGTCCGCCTCTACTTCATCAAGGTCGTCCCCAACGAGAAAGAGATCTTCCGGTTCCTCTTTTTCGGTGTCGGTCAAGTGCCTGATGCCTTCCTCTGAAGAGCATTGATCCCCGTCGCAAACGCACGCCCTGCAGGCTCAAGGGGGCCAACAGCGACTCGCACACCCTCAGCCAAAGCTGCTCCGGCGATCAAGTCGACGACGTAGTGCTCTCCCAGATAAACCAGCGCGAGGCCCAAAGTGCCCGCGTACCCCCACCCAATCGCTCCAGCTACCCGGCCTGTGCGGGTCAAGACCCGCGCCGCGGTAATGGATGTTGCGAAGTGAAGTGAAGGCATCGCAGCAAGAGGGTTGCCAGCGAGCGAAGAGTAAAGCGGGCCCCAGCGGTGCTTCCAGAACTGGGCCCCGTATTCGATCATCATCCTGCGGATCCGAGGTGTCTGGCCGTCGTCAAAGCGGCCTCTCTCAGCTGCGTACCAAGGTGGTGCGGTTGGGAGAGCCCAGTAAATGGCTGCGCCAAGGTCGAAGACCGCGTATGTCATGACGGCGGAAGAGGCGAACTGTTCCCGCCGGCGGAGCAGGACATAAAGCAGAGCGCTGTGTGGCACGGCAAACCAAATCCAATGTGCCCAAACCAAGACCTTCTCGTAGCCCTGAATCTCACCGGGGTGAGCGAAGAGGCGCTGTAGCCTCATTGTCGGAGGGACCCCCAGGCCCAGAGCTCGGTCAGCAACAGCTGGATAGTCAATGTGGACCCTGAGTTCGAGCTCTTCGGGGTTGTCGTTGGGCATTTCGTAGGCGGCGACGTAAGCCCACATCTGAAGAAGGCAGACCCCGACGTCGCGGGCGCGAGATCGGGGCAGCGCCACAGCAAGGCCCATTGGCGCCGCTGCCGCTACGGCGATCGTTGCTGCAGGCGGAGCCTTGACTCGACGCCGGATCAGTGGGGCAGCAATACCTGCGCCAACAGCGCCCCATGCCAATGCCTTTATTACTGAGCCCTTCCGCACGTGTCGAGCCTACCGGTGCCATCATTCGCCACCGATGGCAACCAAGCAGAGAATCGTGATCACTGGCGCAGCAGGCTTCATTGGCCTCGCGACTGCCAAGCGTCTTATCGCCGAAGGAGCAGAGGTGGTGGGTGTTGACCTCAACCCTGCCGGCAGGGAGATAGTCGAATCCGCCGGAGCCGAGTGGGTTCAAGCTTCAACCACCGACTCCGCTGCGCTTGCCTCCGCTTTCTCAGGTGCAACCGGAGTCGTCCACACTGCAGCAATCGTTTCCGACTTCGGGCAGATGCCTGAGTTCATTGAAGTCAACGTCAAGGGGACTCGCAATGTTCTTGACGCGGCAGAGCAATGCGGTGCAAGCTCAGTCGTCCACCTCAGCTCAGTCGCGTCATGGGGATATGACTTCACCCGAAGCCCGAAGGACGAGTCATTCCCCCGCCGCCAGGGCGTTCCTTACGTAGATACGAAGGCTGCAAGTGACGAAATGGCTCTTCGCCGTGGGGCCGCGGTCGTTCGCCCCGGCGATGTTTACGGCCCACGCTCAGACCCGTGGACGGTGCGCCCGATCGAGTCCATGAAAAGCGGAGCCTTCCTACTGCCGAGCGGGGGCAGAGGCTTGATGACTCCTGTGTTCGTTGATGACCTTGTTGACCTCGTCGTTCGAGCTCTTAGATCTCCCGAAGCGGCCGGGCGAGCGGTAACCGGGTTTGCCGGCGACCCAGTCAGCAGCGCGGAGTTCTTCGATTACTACGCGCGCATGCTCGGCAAGGAACGTACCCCGACGCTGCCTCGTTCGATCGCGACTCTGGGGATCCTCGGGATGATGGGCATCGCAAAGCTTCGTGGCCGTGATCCAGATGTGTCACCAACCGCACTGACATTCATCAGCCGCAAAGAGACTTACGACACAAAGCTCGCCAAAGAGCTGCTCGGTTGGGAGCCACAGGTCAGTCTCGTCGAGGGAATGACCATCACCGAAGCTTGGCTTCGCTCCACCGGACTACTTCCCGCGGCCTGACCAGCGTAGGATCGCCACGATGAGTGAATGGATCGCTGACGGCGACTACGACAATCTGCAACTGCTCCGCAATGGCGCAGCAGTTCGCGTTGTCCTGAACCGGCCTGATGCTCTCAACGCTTGGGACGCTGGCCTTGGCTCAGATCTGATTGATGCAATCGCGCGCGTTGGGAGTGACGATTCGATTCGGGCCGTTGAAATTCGTGGCGCCGGCAGAGCGTTCTCGTCGGGAGCAGACCTCAAGGCTGGATTCGACCACGTTGACGAAAACGGCTTCCCCGACTTGGAGAAGGCCCTTCATGAGCGTTACCACCCAGTCATCTTGGGCGTTCGCCAAATGCCCAAGCCAGTGGTCGCCGCCGTGCACGGACCTGCCGTAGGGGTTTCATGCTCGCTCGCGCTTGCGTGCGACATTGTCCTTGCGACCGAGAGTTCGTACTTCCTTCTCTCTTTCGCCTCGATCGGGTTGGTGCCGGACGGTGGCGCATCCGCCTTCATTCCAGCCCGCACTGGTTTCGGCCGGGCTGCTGAGATGGCGATCTTGGCGGAGCGAGTCGACGGAGTTACGGCTGAAAAGTGGGGACTCGTCAACCGAGTGGTTCCAGACTCTGAGTTCGAATCAGCCTCAGAGGAACTCGTCCTGAAGCTCGCCAGCGGCGCGACGAGCGCCTATGCCGGAGCGAAGGAACAGCTCAACGCAGCTTGCTTCCCACACCTGGAAGACCAGCTTTCCCTTGAAGCGAAGCTTCAACAGCGACAAGCCGGAAGTCCAGATTTCCGCGAGGGAGTGACAGCATTCCTTGAGCGCAGAGAGCCCCGCTTTGGCCAATCGTGAGGACAACTTGCGCCAACTGAACTCGCCCAGCCAACGCCACGCCGGGCTGCGGCGGTATGATCCCGCCGCTGTGAGGTCCGCCCCCATTTCAAGAGCCCGTAAAGCCATCATCGCGACAGCAACATCGCTGGTCGCTCTCATCGCTGCACCTGCGGCGAGCTTGGCGGTAACCGCGGTTCCGCGTGCAGGCGGCTCACCAAACGCGGACGCGATCCAGGAGCTCTACGTGATCGTGATGATCTTGGGCCTGATCATCTTCCTCGGCGTCGAAGGCTTCCTTATCCATTCGCTCATCAAGTTCCGCGCCAGCAAGGGAGCCGTCGCTGAGGGCCCGAAGGACAACAACCGCCTTGAGATCGGCTGGACCCTGGCCGCAGCTGGCGTCGTCGTCCTCCTCGGAGTTGCCACCTTTGTGAAGCTTCCAGACGTGACCACTCCGCCAAACGGCGAACCAATCGCTGAATTCGCAAAGACCTCTCGTGTCGCTGGACTTGTCCCAATCCCAGCCCCAGCCGATGGCAAGAAGATCACCATCAATGTCACTGGTCGTCAGTACATCTGGCGATACACCTACGGCAACAGGCTTGACAGCCCGTTCGCTTACACCGAGATGGTTGCTCCCTCGGACACTGTTGTTGTCCTGCGGATTCAGTCAACAGACGTAATTCACTCATGGTGGATTCCTGCCCTTGGCGGAAAGTTCGACGCTGTGCCCGGGTCTACCAACTACACCTGGTTCAAGGCCCCAACCCCGAAGAAGCCTCAGGGTGACGTCTACACAGGTCAGTGCGCCGAGCTTTGCGGTCGCCAGCACGCGAACATGCTTGCCACAGTCCGGATCGTTACGCCAGCAGCCTTCAAGGTCTGGCTTGCAAACCAGAAGCAGCGCATCGCCGATGCGAACCAGCAGAGCGTCAAAAACCGTCAGAAGCTGACCGATCAAGGTCAGATTCCAAACCTCACGCCCGCGCAGTAAGGGAGAGCCGGAATGTCAGCAACAGCAGAAAGAGCAGGGGTTCCCGAACTCGTAACTCACGAGACAGCTAAGCCTGCCCCACGCCAGAGCTGGGTCTCCTGGTTCACAACTGTTGATCACAAGAAGATCGGCATCCTCTACATCGTCACCACCTTTGCCTTCTTCCTGCTTGGCGGAGCAGAGGCCATGATGATTCGCCTTCAGCTAGGAGTTGCCAACAACTCTCTGATTACGCCGGTCCATTACAACCAGCTGTTCACGATGCACGGCACGACAATGCTGTTCCTCTTCGTCGCGCCGATGATGGCTGGTATTGCGAACTACGTGCTGCCGCTCCAGATTGGCGCTCGCGATATGGCATTCCCACGCCTCAACGCCCTCTCTTACTGGCTCCTGTTGTTCGGCGGCATCGTCTTCTACGCAACTCTTTTCTTCACCCCACCAGAGGCTGGCTGGACCTCCTACCCACCACTCTCTAACGCTGTCTACTCACCCGGTGGTGGACAAGACGCTTGGATCTACCTGATCCACCTCACAGGTGTTTCATCGCTTCTTGGAGCTATCAACATCGTTGCCACCCTGATTACGATGCGCGCGCCAGGGATGAGCTGGAGTCGAATCCCTCTGTTCTGCTGGACGATGCTCACCTACTCGCTCCTTCTGATCATCGCTCTGCCCGTTGCAGCTGGCGCGGTCACCATGCTCCTCTTTGACCGCAACTACGGGACAGCGTTCTTCGACGCAACCGCTGGCGGATCGCCGATTCTTTGGCAGCACCTCTTCTGGTTCTTTGGCCATCCAGAGGTCTACATCATCGTTCTTCCAGCCTTCGGGATGATCAGCGAGATCCTGCCGGTGTTCGCACGCAAGCCAATCTTTGGTTACAAGGCCATCGCGACGTCAACTCTTGTTATCGCGATCATTTCGTTGCTTGTTTGGGCCCACCACATGTTCACGGTGCCAAGCCCGACAGTGGTCTACGCCCTCTTCACCGTCACGACTCTCCTTGTGGCGATTCCAACCGGCGTCAAGATCTTCAACTGGCTTGGGACGATTTGGAAGGGCTCAATCGTCACCGCTTCGCCGTTCTACTACGCAGCTGGGTTCCTCTCAGTATTCGTATTCGGCGGCGTCACCGGCATGTTCCTCGCGATCTTCCCGATCGACTGGCAGCTTCAAGACACTTACTTCGTCGTGGCTCACTTCCACTACACGCTGATGGGTGGCGCGGTCTTCGGAGTGTTCGCTGGCCTCCACTACTGGTACCCGAAGATCACGGGTCGCATGCTGAACGAGAAGATCGCCAAGGCAGCCTTCTGGCTGATGTTCATTGGCTTCAACGTCACCTTCTTGATCCAGCACTCACTCGGCCTTGAGGGAATGCCCCGCCGGATTTACGAGTACGGAACCGGCACCGGTTGGCAAACTGAGAATCTGATCAGCACCGCTGGGTCATTCGTTCTCTCGATCGGCATCCTTCTCGCAACCTGGAACTTCGTTCGGAGCCTTAAGACAGGCGCTAAGGCTGGCCCAGATCCATGGCAAGGAAACACCCTTGAGTGGTTCACGCCGTCACCACCGCCGGAGAACAACTTCGACGTAATCCCGCCTGTCCGTTCGGTTGAGCCGATGAAGGACATCCGGGCAGAGCTTCAGAGCTCCAACGCAGGAGCCTGAAATGGAGGCGTCTCGCCTCTCAGCTGTTGACGGTGGAAACGTTGCCGCTGTGCGACGGATCGTTTCTGACTATGTCGCACTGACCAAGCCAAAGGTTCAGTCGCTTCTGATCCTCACCACGGTCGCTGCGATGCTGATTGCTGGGGAACCCTCTCTTCAGCTGATCGTGCTCACCTGCCTCGGCGGTTACCTCTCAGCAGGCGGCGCTGGAGCCATCAACCACTGGTTCGATCGCGACATTGACCTGCAGATGGAGCGAACGGCCACTCGCCCTGTTGCATCAGGGAGAGTCAGCCCCAGGGCAGCTCTCATCTTCGGCTTCACTCTCGCAATCGCTTCACTGGTCGAGATGTGGCTGTTCGTCAATCCACTCGCAGCACTGCTCGCATTCAGCGGTTTTGTTGGTTACGCCCTCGTCTACACCGTGTGGCTGAAGCGCTCAACCCCGCAGAACATCGTTCTCGGAGGCGCAGCTGGGGCTATTCCACCGCTCGTCGGTTGGGCTGCCGTTACGGACTCGCTGAGCCTCGCTCCGATCTACCTTTTCGCAATCGTCTTCTACTGGACTCCGCCCCATTTCTGGGCGCTTTCGCTCCTCATGAAGGACGAGTACGCGAAGGTCGGAGTTCCAATGATGCCTGTAGTTCGGGGTGAAGAGGAAACCCGCCGCCAGATTGTCCTCTACACGACTCTCCTCATTGCCGTGACGTTGCTTCCCGTCTTCGGCGGCCTCTTCGGAGCTATCTACCTCGTGTCCGCAATCATCCTAGACACCATCTTCTTGGCTCTTGCTTTGTCGCTTCAAAAGCAGGCCACTCGACCAGCAGCACTGAAGCTCTACCTCTACTCACTCGGCTATCTGGCACTCCTATTCGCCGCGATGGTCGTAGACTCCAAGATCTAACCCGGGAGACGGCACAGACATGAACAGGGACATTGCACGCAAGAACATCAAGATTGGACTCGGCCTTGGAGCTATCTGCTTCGTCATGTTCGGGCTTTCCTTCGTAGCCGCCGCCGTCTACAACGCCGCTTAATCATGAGTAACGAACAGCCAGTACAGACACCAGCAGCCCCAGCCGGCGAGGAAATTCACCTTCCTGGACCATCAGCGATCCCCTTTGCGACAGGCATTGCGGTGACCCTCGTGGTCATCGGTCTCGGCTTGAGCCTTTGGATTACGGCCATTGGGGCCGTTGGTCTTGTTGCCTGCATCTACCGCTGGGTCAACGACACACGGCATGACATCGCGGAGCTTCCAGAAGCTCCCGAGTCTGACTAGCTCACCTTCGGTGAAGTAGACAGCATCGCGGTGCTCGGACGAGTGATCCGGGCACAGCGATTAGTCGTATCCATTACGTGCCCACTCAACGTCCAAGCACTGTTCGTTATCGCACCCGCCTCTACCACGAGGTATGCGAGCTCGTGGAGGTGGAGTACGCAGAAGACCTCCAACTTGACGACATCGCACGAAGGATTGCCTCCAGTCGCCGCCAGCTCCAGCGGGCGTTCTCTGAGATCGGCAGGACTACGTTCCGGGACCACCTGACTCAGGTGCGGATGACTAAGGCGGCAGAATTTCTTGCCTACGAGCGCCTCACCGTTCGAGAAGTAGCTCGCCGAGTCGGCTACCGGCAACCAGCTCAGTTCGCCAAGGCTTTCCGCCGCCATCACGGGTCGGCTCCATCAGAGTTCCGAGCAGTCATGCTCTCGCCGAGCGGTTCCCAGAACCTTGCTGCGGCTGCTGCCTAAACCTCCCCACTCTTTACCCGCCAAGATCGCAGGCTTTGGCGCGAATGCACGCTGTTCGAGCCGTCGTCTGTCATGCGAAGTCAATAGAGTGCTTGGGCGATGAAGAACTCCCGTGATGTAACCCGCTCCGACGTAATCCGCATGCTCGTGATTGGCACTATCGCCTCTGCGGTAGGTATAGCGCTCGGCCTTTGGATTGACTGGTTTCCAACCGACGCTTCAACTCAAGCTGGACCAATTGACTTCTTCTACGACGTCGTGATGATCATCTCGGTGATCGTCTTCGTCTTTGTCACCACCCTCATCCTTTTCATGGTCTGGAAGTTCCGCATGCGCGCCGGTGAAGAGGACCTTGATGGGCCGCCAATCCACGGAAACACTCGCCTCGAGGTCATCTGGACGGTTATTCCCTCGGTAGTCATCGCGATTCTCTGCGTTTATGCAGTCAACGTCCTGGGAGAGATTGACGAAGCTCAGGCCAATCAAGTTCGCGTAACCGCCTACGCCCAGCAGTTTGCTTGGAACTTTGAGTACACAGCGCCAAGCGGAAAGAAGTTCCTGAATGAGGAGCTCTACATCTCGTGCGCCCCGACCGGATCGCAAGTTGGAGAAGGCGCCCCTTGCAAGGGTCCTCAGGTTGCATTTGACGTCAAGGCGACCGACGTGATCCATGACTTCTGGATTCCGCAGATGCGGATGAAGACTGACGCTGTTCCCGGGATCACTACTCACATCAAGGTGAACCCAAGCCGCCTCGGTACTTACACAGTCGTATGTGCAGAACTCTGTGGCATTGGCCACAGCATCATGCGCGCAAATGTTCATGTTGTGCCCCCCGCCCGCTACGCAGCTTGGCTAGCCATGGCTGCGACCAAGAAGAGCTGAACAAGGAGATCAGATGCCCGCCCAACTGAAGCAAGCCGGCTGG
>CAZZKI010000008.1:0-18087 GCA_964654785.1 uncultured Solirubrobacteraceae bacterium | reverse complement strand
GCAGCGTGAGATTGCTCCCATCGCGGCCACGCAGCGCACAACCTGCTTGACTGACGAGACCATGATGATCGTGATGACAGAGTCTGCAACCCCGGAACAGGTAGCCGAGGTCGTTTCGTTGATTGAAGGAACCGGAGCTAAGGCCCATGTCAGCCAGGGTGAAACCCTGACGGTGATTGGCGCGATTGGCGACAGTGAGCATGACAGTCGCGTTGAAGGCCTTGGGCTTGACCAGCGTGACGATGTGGATCGTGTTGTTCCTATCGCGAAGCAGTACAAGCTTTCTTCACGTCAGATCAAGCACGGGGAGGACAGCGTGCTGGACATCTCCGGGACGCTCATCGGTGGATCGAATTTCTCTCTGATCGCAGGCCCGTGCACCGTTGAGTCTCGCGACCAACTGATGACGGCAGCTGCAGCAGTTCGCGATGGCGGAGCCTCAATGCTTCGAGGCGGTGCATACAAGCCTCGTACCTCTCCGTACAGCTTCCATGGGCTCGGAGTTGAGGGTCTTGAGCTTCTTGCTGAGGCAAAGGCTGAAACCGGCCTGCCGATCGTGACTGAGTTGATGGACGCTCGCGAGATGGAGAACATCCTTGAAGTAGCCGATGTAATTCAAATCGGTGCGCGGAACATGCAGAACTACACGCTGCTGACGGAAATTGGTCGCGCGGGCCGCCCGGTGATCATCAAGCGTGGACTCTCGGCAACTCTTGAAGAGCTGCTGATGGCTGCCGAATACGTTCTCAAGGAAGGCAACGAGAACGTAATTCTTTGCGAGCGCGGAATTCGCACGTTTGAAACGGCCTACCGATTCACACTTGACCTGATGGCAGTCCCAGTGCTTAAGGAGATGACTCACCTGCCGGTGATCGTTGACCCGAGCCACGCAGCAGGACGACGCGATTTGGTCGAGCCACTTTCGCTTGCCGCAGCTGCGGTTGGAGCGGACGGAATCATCGTTGAGGTCCACCCGGATCCGCAGAACGCTGTCTGCGATGGTCCGCAGCAGATCGAGGCCGTTGATTTCGCCGCCTACGCCGACAAGGTTGCAGCAGCTGCAGCTCTTGCCGGCAAGGCTTTGGCGCCCCGGCCTCAGAGCGTCTGACCGAAAGGCACGGAGCTACCGTGCGGGTCGCAATCATCGGAACAGGACTGATCGGCACATCAGTCGCGATGGCCGCTGCCAAGATAGAGGGTGTCGAAGTCCTTGGTTGGGACCGAAGTGCGGCAGAACTGGCTGAGGCTGCAAGCAAGTCAGGGTTGTCGCCTGCTGCCTCGCTTGAAGATGCGGCTAGGGACGCAGACTTGGTTGTCGTCGCTGTTCCTGTTGGTCGCGTCACCGGGGCGGTGGCAGAGGCTCTGGAAGCTGCACGCGAGGACACCGCGGTCACGGATGTCGGATCCACCAAACAGGGAATCGTCGACGCCAACATGGACTCTCGATTCGTCGCGGGGCACCCGTTGGCTGGCGGGGAGGTCGGCGGGGCAGCTTCCGCAAGGGCAGATCTTTTCGCGGGGGCAACCTGGTTCCTTACTCCCGTCGAGTCAACAGCTGGAGTTCAACTTGAAAGGGTCTTTCGCTTCGTGAGTGACCTTGGGGCTCGCCCTCGCGCTGTTGCGCCAGACGTCCATGACCGGATCCTCGCGACTGTCTCGCACCTGCCTCATGTTCTCGCCAACCTGCTCGTGGCTGAAGCTGCCGACACCTTGACCGAGGAGGGGGAGTCGCTGCCAGCGATCGGTCCCAGCTTCCGTGACGCGACGAGAGTTGCCGGTGCACCTACCTCGATCTGGGCAGATATCTACCTCTCCAACTCTGCTGCCTTGGTGGAACGGCTCAAGTCAATAGAGGAGGGAATTGCGAAGGTTAGAAACCTTCTTGAAGCTGGCGATGAAGCCGGTGTTGCCGCGTGGAATGACTCCGCGGCGGCGATGAAGGCAAAACTTTCCTCAGAGCCTGCCTCAGCAGCTGCCGCTAGGTCCATTCAGGTCAAGGTTCCAAACCGACCCGGTGTCCTCGCGGAGGTAGCGCTGGCGCTCGGTGGGGCAGGAATCGGGCTCGCTGACTTGCAACTCCTCCCTGCGGCGGACCGTTCAACGGGAGTAATCGTGATCGGTATCGAGCGCGACGATCAGGTGGAGGCAGCCATTTCCCTGATTAGCGGGCTTGGGCACCCGGTCGCCGAGGTCGAGTGAGCGGCCGCAGATTCAACCCATCGGGGCCGCTCAACGGCCGGCTGCGGACCGCTTCAGACAAGTCAATTTCGCATCGGGCTGCGATTTTCGCGGCCATGGCCGATGGGGTCTCCCAGATAAGTGGCTACCTCCTCGGTGAGGACACGCTAAGCACACTCTCTGTCCTTGAAGGACTCGGGGTCGGCGTTGAACGGTCGGGGCAGACAGTCCGGATCAACGGCGTAGGGCTGTCCGGGGCTAGGGGAGCCTCAGGGCCGTTGGATGTAGGCAACAGCGGGACTCTTCTTCGGCTTGTCGCTGGCTGGCTTTCAGGGCAGCCGGGCAACACCTGGGTTCTTGATGGTGACGATTCAATTCGGAGCCGGCCTATGGGGCGGATTGCCGACCCGCTGACCGCCTTGGGCGGCGACATTGACCTCAGCGACGGCAAGGCTCCCGTAACGGTCACCGGCCAGAGCCTTCATGGTGGTGAGTGGGTCAGTCCCGTTGCCTCGGCTCAGGTCAAGAGCGCTGTCCTTCTTGCTGGAATCAATTCAGCCGAGGGTGCCTCTGTCGTTGAGCCAACTGCGTCTCGCGACCACACTGAGCGAATGCTCGCGGAGCAGGGAGCAAGTCTCCACGTCTCGGAGGTTGCTGAAGGCCACCGAGTCGCAATCGAGCCGTGCGAGAGACTTAGGCCTGTTGACCGGGTTATCCCCGGGGATCCCTCCTCTGCTGCCTTTCTGGCTCTGGCTGCAGTTCTGGTCCCCGGGTCTGAGGTTGTGATTGAGGACGTGAATCTGAACCAGTCGAGGGTCGGTTTCTTCCAAATCTTGCAGCGGATGGGTGCAGACATCTCGGGCGTTCCGTCGAGCGACGCTGAGCTTGCTCCGCTTGGCCCTGAGCCCAGTGGTGACATCACAGTGCGCCACTCCGAGCTTCGTGGGGTGGAAGTGGGGGCGGATGACATTCCCGCAGCTGTTGACGAGATCACCTTGCTGGGGCTGGCAGCGTGCTTTGCCCACGGAACCACCCGAGTTACAGGTGCTGAGGAGTTACGAGTGAAGGAAACGGACCGAATCGCTCGCGTCACCGAGATCCTTGGACAGCTGGGAGGCACGGTTGAGTCTGCCGCCGACGGCTTCACTGTTGAGGGAGTCGACCAACTCCGCGGCGGGGTCGTTGACAGCCACGGGGACCATCGTCTCGCGATGCTCGGGGCTGTGGCCGGGCTTGCCAGTGAGGAGGGGGTTGAGGTCAACAACTTCGGGGCTGCAGCTGTGTCGTACCCGTCATTTGAAGACGACATCCAATCTCTGGCCTAGCCTCTCCGCAATGGTTATCGCGATAGACGGGCCTGCGGGAGCAGGCAAGAGCACAGTGGCCAAAGCGGTGGCCGATGATCTTGGCTTCGCTCATCTTGATACCGGTGGGATGTATCGAATCGTTGCCCTCGCATCACTTGAGACAGGGGAGACGCCGCTTGACGCAGCAAAGGCGGTTGACATTGACCCAGGGCCACCCTTGCTTATGAACGGCGAGGCTCCGGGTGAGAAGTTGAGGACTCCTGAGGTGACAGCCCGTGCGTCTGATGTGGCAGGGGATCCAGCAATCCGGCAGCTCCTCGTCGAGCGGCAAAGAGAGATTTTGGGAAGCGGTAACTGGGTTGCCGAAGGGCGCGATATCTGCCAAGTCGTCGCTCCAGATGCGGAGGTGAAGGTTTGGCTCACTGCAAGTCCAGAGGAGAGGGCACGCAGGCGCTCTGCCCAGTCAGGGCAACCCTACGAGGATGTTCTTGCCGATCAGATGGTTCGTGATGCTGCGGATGATGGGCATGGCCGCTCCACTCTTAGTGCTCCTGATGGCGCTCACATTGTGGATACGACCGAACTGAGCGCTGAGCAAGTGATCCAGCGGATCCGGGCGCTGGCCAGCGCCGCAGGCGCGTCAATCTAACGCCGGGCATACTGGTCTTTAGTGCGCAAGATCGCCGTTGTCGGCTACCCCAACGTTGGAAAGAGCTCTCTCGTGAACCGGTTGACGGGCACGAAGGAGGCTGTCGTTCATGAAACGGCCGGCGTTACCCGTGACCGGAAAGAACTTGAGGCAGAGTGGAACGGCAAGAAGTTCATCCTCGTAGACACCGGCGGGATCGACGAGGCAGAAGAGGGGGACATGGCAGCCCAAGTCCGCGCTCAGGCGAAGGCCGCGCTGTCTGATTGCGATGCAGCCTTGATGGTCGTTGACTCAAAAGCTGGAGTCAGACCTGGTGATGAGGACGTAGCTGACTTGCTCCGGAGATCGGACGTTCCGGTCTTGCTTGCAGCAAACAAGTGCGACACGGTCAACGAGATTCCCTATTCGGCTGAATTCCACAGGCTTGGTCTCGGAGAGCCCCAGCCTGTCAGTGCTGCTCAGGGCCTCGGGGCTGGTGACTTGCTTGATCGCCTTGCCGAAATGCTCGGTGAGGACATTGGCCTTGGCCCGGAACTGGAGGAGCCAGTTCGCCTTGCGTTAATCGGCCGCCCGAATGTAGGCAAGAGCTCCATGGTCAATCAGCTGACAGGTGAGCAACGGGTCATCGTGTCATCAGAGGCTGGGACTACACGCGACTCAATCGATACCCCGCTTGAGGTTCCGGCTGACATCGCAGGTGGTCGTAAGCGGACAGTGCTCTTGGTTGACACAGCTGGGATCAGGCGAGCAGCCAAGATCGAAGGCGAGCTGGAGAAGGCCTCCGCTGCTCGGTCCAAGCGTTCCGCTGAGCGAGCCACTGTTGCCTTGGTTATCTGCGACGCGATGGATGGTGTTACCGCTCAAGATCTGCGGATCGCCGAGATGGCGATGCAGTCGGGGTGTGCGACAGCGCTTGTCTTGAACAAGTGGGATTTGATCCGAGAGAGTGACGACGACCCCGACGAGGTTCTCGCTGACGCGCAGGCCCTGGCCGGCGCCAAGCTGAGGCTTCGTCCCAGAGTCCTGACGGCAAGCGCCATGACCGGAAGACAAGTAAGCAGGCTTCTAGCAGAGGCTGTGGCTCTTTCAGACAGGGCTAGCGAGCGAATCCCGACCCCTCAGCTCAACCGCTTTCTCGCTGAAATCACAGAAGCCCGTCAGCCGCCAGCTGTTCAAGGCAAGCGGCTCAAGATTCTCTACGGCGCGCAGACTGAAACTTCACCTCCACGCTTCGCGATTCAGGTCAACAGCCGTTCGAGAATCACCAAGGCTTACGCCTATTACATTGAGAATCGACTCCGCGAGCGCTTCGGCTTGGAGGGAGTCCCGCTTGTGATTGACATGGTGGAACACCGCTCACGCCGCAGTGAGCGGTGAAATCTCAGGCTCCGCAGCCGATGCACCGTGCCGCAGGGCGCTAACCTTCCGGTTTCCCAGACACAGCGAAAGAAGCGAGCATTCACCGCATGAGCAACGCCGACAACTCGTACCTCTTCACCTCAGAGTCAGTTACTGAGGGCCACCCAGACAAGGTTTCTGACCAGATTTCAGACGGAGTCCTTGACGCCTGCCTCGCCGCCGACCCCGGCTCACGCGTCGCTTGCGAGACCCTCGTCAACACCAACCTTGTCGTGGTTTCAGGCGAAATCACAACGTCGGCAGACCTCGATATCGAGAAGATTGCACGCGACACGATCACCAAGATCGGCTACGTGGACTTCGATCCCGACTTTGATGCCAACAAGGTTGAGGTCATGGTCCGCGTTGACCAGCAGTCCCCAGACATCGCTCAGGGTGTGAACGCATCTGATGAGGTTCGCTCTGGACAGGCTGAGGGCGACGAAGCAGAGCAGGCCGGTGCAGGCGACCAGGGGATGATGTTCGGGTACGCCTCAAACGAGACGAAGAGCCTCATGCCAGTGCCGATCCACATTGCTCACCGTCTCGCCGAGCGTCTCACCGCAGTGCGTAAGGACGGAACGCTTGGGTATCTCCGTCCTGACGGCAAGACTCAGGTTTCGGTGCGTTACGAGAATGGCCGTCCGACCGCGGTTGAGAAGGTCCTCGTTTCGACACAGCATGCACCCGAGGCGACCCGCGAGCAGATCACAGAAGACCTTTGGTCCAATGTGATTCTGCCTGTCCTCAACGAGGAGGGCGTGCCGTTCAACGAGGCTGAGGTACGCGAGTCACTCCTTGTCAACCCAACCGGCATCTTTGTTGTTGGCGGTCCAGTTGGCGACTGTGGTCTCACCGGCCGCAAGATCATCGTTGACACCTACGGCGGCATGGCTCGTCACGGCGGTGGCGCTTTCTCAGGCAAGGACCCATCAAAGGTTGACCGTTCGGCTGCCTACGCTGCTCGCCACGTCGCGAAGAACGTTGTCGCTGCAGGGCTTGCGGATCGCGCAGAGGTTCAGGTCGCCTACGCCATTGGCGTCGCGCATCCTGTGTCTGTGATGGTTGAGACCTTCGGCACTGAGAAGATCGGCCGCGGCCGCATTCAGGATCTGGTTGATGAGCACTTTGACCTCCGCCCTGGAGCATTCCGTCGCAGTCTTGACCTTCACCGTCCGATCTACTCACCAACCGCTGCATACGGCCACTTTGGTCGCGACGGCTTCAGCTGGGAAGCGACCGACAAGGCCGACGCTCTCCGCGAAGCAGCAGGGCTCTGAGATTGACAAGCGCGCCCTTGGGCGCGTAATGCCGTGAGGATCGCCCGGGTTCAGCCGCTTACGACTGCCCGGGCCCTCCGCGGCCCCTTTGACTACCTTCTTCCGGAAGACTTCCCGGAGGTTGAGGTTGGCAGCAGGCTGAGCGTGCCGTTTGCAGGTCGCAAGCTTGATGCTGTGGTCGTAGAGCTCGACTCCGAGACCGAGGTTCCGGAAGCCAAGCTCGCCTCGCCGATTGGATTGCTCTCGCCATCCGTTCCCGCTGACCTGGTTGACCTTGCTGTCTGGACGGCCGATGCATACTGCTCGACCCCAGCAAGGGCACTGGCGCTCGTGACTCCGCCGGGTGGCGGCAGGACAGGAGCGAAGACTGCCCTATGCGTTGTGATAACTCCGGAGGGGAAGCGCGTTCTGAATGAAGGAGGGAGGCTCACTGATGGTCAGCGGGCAGCTCTTGAGGAGCTGGCCAAAGGCCCTGTGTCGGCTTCCGAAATGGAACTCGGCCATTCCGGCCTGCGGCGGCTTGAAGGGAGAGGTCTCGTCCACATCAATGAGGAGCGAGTGATGCGGCGACCTTCCCCATCTCTTCTGGATGCGGGGAGAGTTGCACCCAGTCTCAACGGGGAACAGGAGGCTGCGGTCGCAGAGATTGTTGAGTCCATGGACTCGGACTCTGACGACGCAGGATTCCTCCTGCACGGCATTACTGGTTCAGGGAAGACGGAGGTCTACATTCACGCTGCTGAGGAAGCCCTCACGCGCGGCAAGGGTGTGATTGTGCTCGTTCCAGAGATCGCACTGACCCCTCAAGCCGTCGCGCGCTTCACAGCAAGGTTGGGAGACACAGTCGCGGTCCTTCATTCGGGTCTCTCAGCGGGGGAGCGCCATGACGAATGGACTCGACTGTCGGACGGGGAGGCATCCGTCTGCATAGGCCCGAGGTCAGCCGTCTTTGCTCCGGTTCGAAACCTTGGGCTTGTGATTGTTGACGAAGAGCACGAGTCGGCCTACAGAAACGACGGAGACCCGGGCTACGACGCCCGAGAGCTGGCGTCTCGACGTGCCGCCTACTCAAGGGCGGTGCTTGTCGCCGGTAGTGCGACCCCAAGGCCTGAGAGCGTCCGTCGCCTCAAAAGGCTGAGGCTGGAGGGGCGTGCCGATGGCTCACCACTGCCTCCGGTTGAGCTCGTGGATATGAAGGGCCAAAGGGGCGTCCTTCATTCAAAGACTCTCGATGCGCTCACCGCAGTCAGGAACGACGGTGCCAAGGCAATCGTGCTGCTCAATCGCAGAGGGTGGAGCAATTTCGTGTCGTGTTCAAGTTGTGGGCACACATGGAGCTGTCCCTCGTGCGACGTGACACTGGTGCTTCACAAGGCCCGCCATCGCCTCGAGTGCCACCATTGTGGCCACTCCGAGCCTGTGCCAACTTCCTGCCCTGAGTGTCGCTCATCCAGCGTTGGGCGGCATGGAGCCGGGACAGAACGCCTCGCGAGCGAGCTGGATGCTCTATTCAAGGATTCCGGCTTTCCGATATTTCGTCTCGATACCGATTCGGCTGCTGCAAAGGGGGAGACAGAGCGAATCCTCGCCGCCTTCCAAAGGGCTGAGTCGGGTGTTCTAGTTGGAACCCAGATGGTGGCTAAAGGGCATGACTTCCCCGATGTCACGCTTGGAGTCGTCGTAGACGCTGATTCCACACTGCGCTTCCCCGATTTCCGCAGTGAAGAGAGAACCTTCCAGCTCGTTACCCAGCTGGCCGGGCGTGCTGGCCGAGGGGAGAAGGGCGGGACGGTAATCGTTCAGACCGAATCCCCAGAGGCGGAGGCTCTCGTCTTTGCATCGCGGCACGATGCTGATGGTTTCCTCGAGGCAGAGCTGGAACGCCGGGATGCTTTGCACTATCCGCCTGCGGCAGCGCTCGTCCGGATCCAATGCGCAGGCCAGGATGAAGTCGCGCTTGACGAGGTTGCGGACGCGCTAGTCGAGCTCCTTGATGAATCAGGCTGTGAAGTGTTGGGTCCAGCACCGCTTTTTAGGCTCAAAGGTCGTGAGCGCCGGCAGATAGTGGCCAGGTCTGGGGATCGCGATTTGGTTGTGTCGGCAGTAGCGGCAGCCGTTTCGGAAGTTGCCAAAGTCGCCTCGAAAAGTGACGTCTCAATTGGTACTGAAGTGGACGCTGGTTAGGATCGAACTGTGAGCACAAGCGAAGAACGGGAAGAACGAAGGAATCGGGATCATCTCGACGCTGAGAGGCGTGCGAGACGGGACGCCGCTCTCCAGCACATCAGGCAGTGGGGTGACCCCGTTTTGCGGGCGCAGACCAATCTGATCACCGACTTCAGTTCGATGCCCGAGCAGATTGAACGCATGACGGTTCTCATGGATGAGGCAATTGGCTGCGGGCTTGCCGCCCCACAGGTTGGTTCGCTTGGGCGCTTTTTCATCTACAAGGTTGAGCCTGACTCCCCGGTGATCTCGGTGGTCAATCCCCAGATCACATGGCGCAGCGAGGAGACGGAGACCGACTTCGAGGGGTGCCTTAGTCTGGAGCCGATCGTGGTTGAGGTCGAGCGTCCAGTGGCCTGTCGGGTTGAAGCTCAGGCGATCACGGGTGAGCCCGTCGTCATTGAGGCCGAAGGTTTTGAGGCTCGCGTGATTCAGCACGAGTACGACCACGTTGACGGGATCCTCATTCTTGACAGGACCGAGAGTGAGCAAAAGCGAGAGGCTCTTGAGATTCTCCGCCGGCAGAACTCGTCCCTGCCAACGCTTTGAGCTACGTATACATAGGAACAGATTCCTTCGCTGCAGCCGTCCTCAAGCAGCTGACTGCGCAAGGCCACAGCCCGTCGTTGGTCATCTCTCGACCAGATGCCCCTAAAGGGCGGGGCAGGAAGCTCTCACCACCTCCGGTGGCAGAAGCCGCTTCTGAGCTTGGTTTGGATCTGATTCAGCCGGAGGACATCGGCTCAAGCGAAGTAGATGCAGCGATTGACGCGACTTCGCCAGCGGCGCTTGCGCTGTGCGCTTACGGTGCAATCGTTCGGGAGCCGCTGCTGTCGAAGCGACCAATTCTGAACCTGCACCCGTCGCTTCTCCCGAGATGGCGGGGGGCCACTCCAATCGAGCGAGCCATCATGAACGGCGACGAGGAAACCGGGGTCTCCATAATCAAGCTTGTTGAAGAGCTCGACGCGGGCCCGGTGCTTGAACAGAAGGCCATACCCATTGGCCTCCAAGAAGATTTCGCATCACTCTCGGCACGGCTCGTTGACCTCGGCTCCGAACTGCTCTCTCGGGCCATAGCTCAGGCGGAATCCGGCACCCTCGAGTTTGCTCCCCAGCCTGATTCAGGCGTGACATATGCAGAGCGGCTGGAAGCGCCCGACCGGTTCATTAATGACGAGGAGAGTGCCGTCGCCGCGGAGCGGAAGGTGCGAGCGTTGACACCTCATATCGGGGCCCGGCTTTCTGTTCCAGATGGCGATCCAATCGGGGTCAAGAAGACAACGCTGTGCGAAGAGGCAGTGGGGTCCGGTGTCGTAACAACGGCTGACGGTGAACTGCTCGTGGGGTATCCCGAGGGAACGCTTCGGATAGACCGTTTGGTTCCGCCAGGCGGGAAGGAAATGGACGCTGCTGACTGGCTGCGAGGTCGTTAGTGGCGGATGGAAGCGTTCGCAGCCGTGAGTCGGCCGCAGCATGCGCCATTATCGGCCCATGGAAGGCACTGGAGGCTCCGCTGAATCGGAACTCGGTCCTACCTGCCCGGGGTGCGGTGAACCGTGGCTTCGCCCTACTGCCAACGCTGGGCGCTATCGCTGCGTCTATTGCCTGCGGCGTTACGAGCTCACATCCGTTTGCCCCTCCTGTGGTGAACACGGCACCATTGCCCGTATGAGCTCGGGTGGCCCAATGAAGTGCAACCAATGCGGCGTCAGCATGCTGAAGGAGGTGTGACGATGGCGTCTATCCCCGACGGAGTTCGGATAGCCCCTTCAATCCTCTCGGCAGACTTCGCAAAGCTCGGCGAGCATGTTGCTCTTGCCATGGACGCCGGCGCTCGAGTGATTCACGTGGACGTAATGGATGGTCAATTCGTTCCGCCAATCACGATGGGGCCAATCGTTGTTTCGGCTCTTGCTGATCAGGTCAAGGCTGCGGGCGGCATTCTCGATGTCCACCTGATGATTGACGCCCCGGAAGCACAGGTTGATGCGTTCGCCGAAGCCGGCGCTGACACGATCGTTATTCACGTTGAGGCCACCAGCCATCTGCATCGGACTCTCGGTGCCATTCGAGATGCTGGCTGCCTAGCGGGTGCGGCAGTCTGCCCGGGCACTCCAGTTGAGGCCCTCGCTGAGGTTGCCGAACTCCTTGACCTGGCTCTGGTCATGAGTGTCAATCCAGGCTGGGGTGGCCAGAAGTTCATTGAAGCCAGCGTTGAGCGGATAGCCAAGCTGTCTGATCTGCTCGAAGGGAAGGTCCCGATCGAGGTCGACGGCGGAGTTGACGAAACCACTGCCCCTCTCGTGGTTGAAGCCGGCGCTTCCCTTCTTGTTGCAGGGTCGGCCGTGTTTAGCCGGCCTGACCCGGCAGCCGCCTATTCGGCTATCGCTGCGTCGGCTGGCGCTGTTTGAGCCTCAGGCTGACCTTCAGCGCCGCGAGGCCGCGAGTAGACCACGCCGAGCAGAACAACAAGTAGCCCTGCCGCTGCGGCGTAGCCAATCTCGGCGCGATGCACGGGATCCGAGACGACTGAGGCAGCACACCATCCAATGAACAAAGCTGCCGAGAGAAGCCACGCGCCAGCTGCGAGCTTTGCGTGTCCACGGGCGAGCGCGGCCTGATTGAGAGTTCCTGCGCTGAGGTGAAAGCCCATGCCAACAGCGACAATCGCCAAGCCAAGTCGATCGTAGGCCCCGTTCGTGTTGGCAAATAGAACCGACATGATCCACGGTCCAGCGAGAAGCATCGCCAAAGCCATAACCCCGGCGAAAGCCCAGATCGCGAGAATCGTTTTGCGGATGGCAGCCTTGAAGGCTGCGACGCCCCCCGTTGCCTCCAGCCCTGCGAGGTGGGGAAGGAGCGAAGTCTGGATAGCCTGGAAGAGCTGCAGAGGGGCACGTGCGATAAGCAGCGCGTTAAACACGAGACCAGCTTCCACAGCCCCCGCACTGGTCGCTGTCAGCGTCACTGCGATCACAGCTCCGTTGAGCAATGCCTGCTCTGCCAGCATCACTCCAAACACTGCAGCAGCGAATCCAGCTCCGCGCCTCAACGAAAGATCGCCAGCCGCCTCTTCCGCTGCCTCGGCGCCGGGACCTCCTTCGATTGCCGCGTCAAGAGCCGGCACGATGGCAGCCTCGTCGTCGTGCGGAGGGTCCTCGCCGCGTCTCGCAAATGCCGCTGGCACAACCAGAAGCGACACGCATGGGGCCGCAAAGATTCCAAGTGCGACAATGCTCTGACCTTGGGCAATGCCAACTGCTACCGCCACCGCGAAGAGGAACCGCGCGACCGACTCGACGAACACCAGCAGTCCGTAGAGCCCGAACCGTTCGTGCCCAGCAAGCCAGCCGCGTGCAAAGTATGAAGCCGCATAGGCCAAAGTTGAGCCAACGAGGATCCAGTAGACCTCGTTGCCTCCCGGGCCGCTAAAGACTTTGTCGATGATCTGATCCTTGAACGGGAGTGCCACGGCAAGGAAGGCGATGGCGAAGCCCGCCTGGATCAGCAGCGGCACACGAAGTGGATGTCCTGACAGTCCGCGAGCTCGGCGGTCCGCGATTGTTCTTGAGAGAAGCTGCTCAATCGGGCGATAGATCACCGAGACGATCACGAACAGGATGCTCCAGAGAAGGGCTATTTGGTCGTAGCGACTGTCTCCATTGAGGGCATGACTGGCGACGGTGAAATAGCCGAAAGTGACTAGGCCGGTAGACGCAATCCCAATCGAAAGGATGCGAGCACCGGCGCCATAGGAGCGCCCGGTCGTCTCGCTCTTCTGCATGCTCAGCGGCGGACGAGGAGCATCGTCCACGGGAACGGTGAACGGGCCTCGATCACGTCACCGTGCTGGGAGAGCATCTTGATGAACGACGCCTTGGACCAGTGGTTCACATGGCCTGGAGTGTTGCCAAGGTCCTTGATGTACTTGCCTCGGCAGAAGTTGACGATTCGCCAAAGCGGCTCACGGGGGACAGACACCAAGAGGTGGCCTGATGCGCAGCGGGCCATTTCAGCGACTGTGTGCTCGGGGTCCGGGACATGCTCAAGGACTTCGATGGCGGTGGACAGCTCGAACTCACCTGTTGCAAACGGAAGATCTCCGGCTTCTACCGTCACATATTCAAGATTTGGACGCTGGCGCTTGGCCCACTCTGCCTTGAGCTTTTCGTCGTCAAGGTCCACTCCAACGATGCGGCCACCATTGATCTGGTCGGCCCACTGCTCTGTGAGTACACCCTCGCCGCAGCCGACATCGAGAATGGACTTCGGCGCGGCCTTACCAAAGAGCTCTTCAAGGTTGGACTCGAAGCCATTCATCAGGCGGCGGACAACAGGGTTGGTTGATCCGTACTTGTCGAAGGTATTGCCTGTTGGCACTTCCTCGTGGGAATGGTCAGTCATCGGCCGTGATCCTTTCAGGGGCAGAGGTCGAGGCCTCGGATGCGGGGTGATAGTGGGAAGGTGCGACACCTGCGGCCAGCTCAAGCCTGCGGACTCGGTCGAGTGTCCGAACCGAGATAACCCTTTGTGCTGCGAGGAGGTCGCCGATGACACCCAAAGCTGCCATCAACGCTGCGGTATTGAAGAGGACGGCACCGAGGATCAGCGATTGAACATGTCCATCGCCATTTCCGTCAATCCAGGCGATGCTGAATCGCACCCACAGGGCGACGGCACCGAGGAGAAGTACAACAGCGAGACCCCAGAAAACCTTGAGAGGGTGGTACTGGGAATAGATCCGGAAGATCGAGAGCGAGTTGCGACGAACGTAGGCCCACATCGAGGGGAAAAGGCGCGATTCGCGAGTCTTGGCGTTGGTCCGGATTGGAACATCGGTGACCGCCAAGTCCTGATTGCCAGCCTGAATAATCGTTTCAAGCGTGTAGGTAAATCTGGAGACAACGACAAGCTGGAGTGCTGCCTCACGGTTGTAGGCGCGAAAACCGGAGGTTGTGTCAGCCACCTTGGTATTTGACGCTTGGCGGACTACCCATGAGCCGAGACGCTGAAGGCGGATTTTCAAAGCCGAGAAGTGAGCGATCGTTTCAACCTGGCGATCCCCGATCACCATGTCGGCTTCGCCAGCGACGATTGGGGCGACCAGCTTCTCAATGTCTCCACCGAAGTACTGGTTGTCGGCGTCGGTGTTGACGATGATGTCGGCACCAAGCTTGAGAGCAGCGTCAATTCCAGCCTGGAAGCCCGCTGCAAGTCCCTTGTTCGCTGTGAACTTGACGATGTGGTCGACCCCACCTGCTCGTGCGACCTCGATTGTGCGGTCGGTTGAGCCGTCATCAATCACAAGCCATTCGACTGTGTCAACACCTGGCAGTTCGCGTGGTAGGTCGGCCAGCGTCTCGGGAAGAGTTGCCTCCTCGTTGAAACATGGAATCTGAATGATTGCCTTCATCGAAGGGCGAGAATACCTGCGTAGCTGGCACGAAAGTGCAGCCGGGCGGTCACCTGCGGGCGGGAGAAGCAGTGCGGGGTTTGATGCAACTGCTTGAACAGGCCTATCCTGAGAGGCGATGTCCGCCCCAGACGTTTCAGATCAGGAGCACCTTGCTCGGGCTGTCGAGCTGGCAGCGAAAGGGAGAGGCACGACCAATCCCAACCCGATGGTCGGTGCGGTGATCGTTAAGGACGGCAGAGTCATCGGTGAGGGCTGGCATGAGCGATACGGCGAGCCGCACGCTGAAGTCAACGCGATCACAGCTGCTGGCGGGCCTACCGAAACCGCGGGCGCCACGATGTACGTGTCTCTGGAGCCGTGCTGCCATACGGGCAGAACGGGACCCTGCACTGAGGCCGTTCTTGAAGCTGGAATCTCACGAGTTGTCATCGCCTCGGACGATCCCAGCGAGAAGGCAAATGGGCGTGGGCTCGGCATGCTCCGCGACGAAGGCGTGAAGGTTTCGGTTGCCGAAAGTGGTGATGCTCACCAGCAGGCGATCCTCCTCAACCAGCCATTTCGTAAGCACTCGAAGACTGGGCGGCCTTGGGTTCTTGTCAAGTACGCGGCGTCTCTGGACGGCAAGGTCGCGACTGCCAGTGGTGAGTCGAAGTGGATCAGCGGCGAGGAGAGCCGAAAGCTTGTGCATCAGTGGCGGTCTGAGGTTGACGCGGTAGCCGTGGGTATCGGGACGGCCTTGGCGGACGATCCAAGCCTTGACGCGAGGGATGTGGGGGCCACCCGTCAGCCCCGCAGAGTTGTCTTCGACTCGTCGGCGCGACTGCCCCTTGATTCCAAACTTGTGCTCTCAGCAGCGGAGATTCCCCTCACCGTCGTTGTCGGAAGGGCAGCCGACAGAGCATCTGCAGATGCACTTGAGGCGAGTGGGGTTGAAGTCATCGTTGCGACCGGCGAAAACGACGCTGCTCGAACTGAGTCTGCCCTTGATCAACTTGGAGCGTCGGGAATCACATCTCTTCTCGTTGAAGGCGGACCTCGCCTCGCAGGGTCATTTCTTGACTGTGGTGAGGTGGACGAACTTCGGGTCTTCATCGCTCCAGTGCTGTTCGGCTCCCATGGTGCCCGTGATCCCTTCGAGGGGGCAGGGACGGACAAGGTTGAGGATGCTGTCCAAGTTCCAGTTCCCCAAGTGCAACAGATCGGAAACGACCTGCTGCTGACAACCAGAATCAAGGAGTGGTGACTTGTTCACAGGCTTAGTTGAGGATCTCGGACGACTGGTTAGCACGGAGTCGCTCGACGGCGGGGGCGCTCGCCTGCGGTTCTCATGCTCCTTTGGGAATGAGATTGAGCCCGGTGAGTCCATCTCCGTGAACGGTGTCTGCCTTACAGCGGTAGAACCCGACAGGGAGGGATTTGCGGCCGACACGATGGCTGTCACCCTCGATCGGTCGGCGCTGGGGGCGCTCGGCCCGGGCGATCCAGTCAACCTCGAGCGGGCCATGCCTGCGAACGGCCGATTCGGAGGTCACATTGTGCAGGGGCACGTTGACGGAGTTGGCACGGTGACTGGTACTCGCCCCGACGGCAATGCTGTCGTCGTGACTGTTGAGGTTCCAGCAGAGCTCCTCCGCTACATGGTTCCGAAAGGGTCAATCACAGTGGACGGCACATCGCTCACGCTGGCCGAGGTTCGCGAGGATGGGTTTGACGTCTGGTTGATCCCCGAAACGCGCGAACGGACCAGGTTCGGGATCATTGAGGAAGGGATGCGCGTCAACCTAGAGGTAGACATCCTCGCCAAATACGTAGAGAGACTGAGTGAACGCCCGTGAGCACTGACGACACCGAAACCCATTTCTCCACAATCGAGGAAGCCATCGAGGACATCCGCCGCGGTCGGATGGTGATCGTTTGTGACGACGAAGACCGCGAGAACGAGGGTGATCTAGTCCTCGCAGCTCAGTTTGCGACCCCTGAGGCCATCAACTTCATGATTCGGGAGGGGCGTGGCCTTGTCTGCCTCTCAATCACAGCGGAACGCTGCAGCGAGCTCGGGCTTGAACTTCAAGCTGCGCGCAACGAGGATCCGATGAAGACAGCGTTTACGGTCGCAATTGACGCCCGAGAGGGGACAACCACTGGCATCTCCCCGGCAGAGCGAGCACACACGATCCAAGTCGCGATCGCGCCCGACACAAGGCCTTCAGACCTGATTCACGGTGGGCACCTGTTCCCTCTCAAGGCGAAGGATGGTGGTGTTCTTGAACGCGCCGGGCACACCGAGGCGTCTGTGGATCTGGCCCGGTTGGCTGGCCTGCATCCGTCAGGCGTGATCTGCGAGATCGTCAACGACGACGGCTCAATGGCTCGCGTTGACGACCTCGTTGAGTATGGAAAGCGTCATGACCTCAAGATGATCACCATCAGGGATCTGATCGCCTACCGCCGTCGGAACGATCGTCTGGTTGAGAGAGTCGTTTCGACTGCGCTTCCAACTGGCTTCGGTGACTTCACAGTTGTTGGCTACCGCTCACTGGTTGATGGGAAACACCACATCGCGATGGTCAAGGGTGACGTTTCAGGAAAAGAAGACGTGCTTGTTCGAGTCCACTCGGAATGTCTTACTGGCGATGTCTTCCACTCGCTCCGCTGCGACTGCGGTGAGCAGCTTGAGTCTGCCCTCTCGATGATCGAGACTGAAGGCAAGGGAGTCCTCCTTTACCTCAGCCAAGAAGGACGGGGGATTGGACTTCTCAACAAATTGAAGGCGTACAAACTGCAGGAAGAAGGCTTCGACACAGTTGAGGCCAACCTCAAGCTCGGGCTGCCAGCCGACCTGCGTGATTATGGAATCGGCGCCCAGATCCTCACTGACCTTGGGCTTTCAAGCATCCGAATTCTGACCAACAACCCGAAAAAGATCATCGGACTCGAGGGTTACGGGCTGTCGGTCTCAGACCAGGTTCCAATTGTCGCTCAGCCCAATCCTCACAATGAGGCGTACCTCCGAGCAAAGGAGGAGCGGATGGGCCACACGCTCCATCATCAAGGTGTGCCTGTTGATGACGAACTGCTCGCCAAGTCGGACGCTGCAGAGGGTGACGCCGAATGAGCGTCGCTGAAGCTCGATTTGCCATTGTCGCTGCTGACTTCTACGGCGATCTTGCAGAGAGACTGATCGCTGGCGCTCGCGCAGAGCTAGGCGAGGCTGGCGCTCAATCAATTGATGAGTTCCGCGTCCCTGGTGCGTTTGAGCTTCCGCTGGCCGCCCAGCAGGCTGCAAAGTCTGGATATGACGCAGTTGTCTGCGTTGGTGCAGTGATCCGTGGGGAAACGGACCACTACGACTGGGTCTGCGCTGAAGCTGCCCGAGGCATCATGCAAGTCGGGCTCGAAACAGGCGTCCCTTGCGGATTCGGTGTTCTGACCGTGGACAGCATGGAGCAGGCGATTGCCCGCTCTGGCGGTGATAAGCGCGACAGCGGTCGTCACGCTGCCGCTGCTGTTTTGGCCCAGTTGAATATCGGCATGAAGTTGGGAGGCTGAGGACCGAAGCTCGCATTGAGCCCGGGCCTCTGTATCATCGCTTCCAATGGCACGTATTTGTCACGTTTGCTCGAAGGGTCC